>JAEZYW010000053.1 GCA_023418835.1 Bacillota bacterium
GTTCCTCCAAGTTTAAAGGCTTCTGCAACTTCTACTCCAATAAAACCATTGCCGATTACAGCTAAACTTTTGACTTCGTTTTTCTTAATGTATTCGTCAATTTCTCGAACGTCTTCTACATTTCTAAGGGTAAATACATTTTCTCCCAACAAACTCTCTGGTTCATTGGGATTTCCCCCTGGTGATAAAACTAGAAAGTCGTAATGCTCTTCGTAAATTACTCCCGTTTCCAGATTTTTTACTTCTAGGCTTTTTTCTTCGCGGTTAATTTTCAAAACTTCTTCATTGACCCTTGCGTCTATGTTATATTTTTTCTTAAATTGTTCTGGAGTGGTAACTAAAAGATCCTCAATTTCTTCAACTAAACCGTCAAAATAATATGGCAATGAGCAGTTGGCAAAGGACACATCGGGTCCTCTTTCAATAATTATTATTTCAGAATTTTCGTCCAATCTTCTAAGAGTAGTTCCTAAAGTAGAACCTCCTGCACTTCCTCCAACAATTACTATTTTCATTTTTTCTTTTTTCACGTCCCTCTCCTCTAAATTCTGTTAATATACCTTATCCTAGGGAAGTCGTCCATTTTTATCAGTGTAAAAGATCCGTTATCCACTGCAAAGCGATGATAATTTTTAATATCTCCCAATATATTAGAAAGTATTAAGGAGATAAAGCCCCCATGGGTCACCATTAAAATGTTTCCACTGTAATTTCTGATATTCTTTAAAATTTTTCCAGCTCTTTCGTATGCTTCTTGAATCGATTCCCCTCCTGGTAAGGGGGTTTCAATGTAGTCAAAAAGATAATCCTCTACTTCTTCTGGATAAAGATTCATACCCTCTTCAAAGGTTTTTCCCTTTAATTTCCCAGCATCTACTTCTTTAATGTCGTTTACAATCTCATAGGGTAAATTGTGATACTTTCTAATAATTTCAAAAGATTCCCTGGTCCTAGCTAGGGGACTGACCATTACCCTGTCGATAATCATTTTGTGAATCTTATCTGATGCTCTTTCCATTTGAATTATGCCCTCTTCTGAAAGGGGGCAATCGTCAGAGCAGTATCTTCTTTGGTGATTGTGTATCGTTTCGCCGTGGCGTAATAAAATTAAATCCATATGATAAACCTCCCCCATGTAAGTAAGATGGCAATTTCTAAAAGCTCTATAGTTGCCCCATAAATATCTCCTGTTAAGCCGCCAATCTTTTTGTTGGAAATCAAAATTATTAAAAGTCCAACTAATTGCCCTATGACTATTGATGATAAGGAGTATATAGATAGAAAAATCGTTCCAATAATTACGGTAAAATAAATTAAATAAGAGGCATATTCACCTTTTAGAGCTTCTTTTATTTTCGCTCCAAATCCCCCTTCTCTTGCAAGTTTTCCATTTTTTATTGTAAACAAAACCAAGGTCCTAGAAAGCATGGATGTCAAAGTAACTGTAAATATGACTTGGGATTTTATACTTCCATATAGGGCGAATTTTAAAATGAAATATAGAATTAAAGAAATGGTTCCAAAACTTCCAATTAGAGAGTCGGACATTATTTCCAGGGTTCTCTCTTTTTTTGTATTTGCCATAAACCCGTCGCACATATCGCTTAATCCGTCTAAGTGAAGTCCGCCAGTTACTAAAAAATAAGTCAAAAGACCAAGGGCGCTAGCTATCATTGGGTTTGTAAATTTAAAGAAAAACATCACTCCCCCGGTGATTGCTCCAATTACACCCCCAACTAATGGCAAAAAGTAAAGGGCAAATCTCAAATTTTCCTTTGAAAATTCCACCTCTTTTTTAATTGGTATTCTTGAAAAAAGTTGAAATGATAGGATCAATCCATCTATCATTTTAATCTCACTTCCATTCCAGAGACCACTAAAAATGCCTCATCACATAAGGAAGCAACCCTTTGGTTTATCCGTCCTAGGATATCCGTATAAACTCTTCCAACTTGATTGGTACTAGTTAAGGAAAATCCGACTTCATTAGAAACGATTATCAAGTCTTTGTTCATATTATTTATTGTGTCTATTAAATTTTTCATCTCTTGAAAAATCTCTTCTTCAATGGTTTTAGAAGTTTCCACATCTATGCTGTCCAAATCCTTAGTATAATCATACATAATATTTCCAGTCATAGTTCCAAGACATTCTAAAAGATAGACTTCCTCTTTATCAATTTTAGAAGCTATATTCCTATAGGTTTCAATTGTTCTCCATTCTTCTGGGCGAGTGCTTTTATGTATATTCACTCTTTCTTCCATTTCCTTATCCAAAACGACGGAGGTGGCAATGTATCCCACATTTTTTTTATTCTTTAGTAGTCCTTCTGCAAAAGTGCTCTTTCCCGAACGTTGGCCTCCCGTGATAAATGTTATCATTTTTTATCCCTTATATTAACAAGCGTATTTACAATATCTGTTTCTTCAAATTTCGTCATGTGATTCATACAGTATATAGAAGAGTCCATAATTTGATACAGTAAAGGACAACCCGAACCTTCCCCAAGCCTCATGGAACAATCCAAATATCCCTTTAGTCCCATTTCGTCTAAGGCAATTTTTGCCCCCTTTTCTATTGCAATGTGGGATCCAAAAAGATAATGGACGATATTGGGATTTAGTTTATATGCAATCAAAGCCCCAGCCGCGCTAATGATGCCATCTATAACCCCAGGGATTTTATTTTTTCCACAAGCTAAAAACACACCTGCAATAGCTCCAATGTCATATCCCCCAACTTTTGATAACACGTCAATTGGATCTTCTACATTGGGATTTCGCAGTTGGATTCCTTGAGAAACGGCCTTATATTTATTCTTTAATTGGGTTTCATCTACTCCAGAGCCAAGGCCGACGACGTCGTATTCACTAGCACCTGTCAAAGCTTTTATTACAGCCGCACTCGTGGTGGTGTTACCCATCCCCAGCTCTCCAGTTCCCAAAACCTTATAGCCTTTTTTTATTAAATCTTCGGCTATTTCTATACCGACTATTATGGATTTCATAGCCTCTTCGTAAGACATGGCATCTTCGATTAAAAAGTTTTTAGTTCCGTTGGAGATCCTTTTATCGATAACCCCTTCAAAACCTTTAAAATCCTCAATCCCCAAATCCACAATCACTACATCAGCTTTAGCAGATTCTGATAAGGCGTCTACTCCCGTAGTGCCTTTTGCCATTTGAACTGCCAATAAATTAGTAAGTATCTTGGGAGAAGAGCTTATATTTGCATCTATAATTCCATTGTCATTACACATGACTACAGTGGCTTTTTTTTCTAATTTTTCTGGAATTTCACCAAGTATTGCAGAAATCTTTATTCCAATTTCTTCTATTTCTCCAAGACTTCCCGTGGGATGAACTAGGGAATCCCAATAATCTCTGTAGAATTTATATGTCTCAGGGGAAATTGACTCTATATCTTCGCTATATTTTTCTATATCAATCATTTTTTTGTCTATCCATCGCCCTTTGTGCAATATATTCGCCAAGTTTTTCGTTTATGTACTCATATCCCCTTGGCTTATGAGGAACTAAGCACTTAGTACAGTCTTTAATTCCATCTTTATACTCAAAGTTTCCCCCACATTTTTCTTCCAACATATATAATGGGCAATAGCAAAATAAACAGTTAAAGTTTTCTATATCATCTGTTTTGTGACAAGGCAAAAATGCGCAGTCGTGGTTTGTATAAAATCTATAAGAAAATTCCATCTTCTTCCTCCATAATTTTTTTCAATGAATTTACTAATCGATCATTTAACTCACTAGTCTTAATTGCAACTCTAATGTGAGTTCCCTTAAGATTTCTGTAATTAGAACATCTCCTTACTAGTATACCTTTTTTTAATAAGCTTTGGAATACAATATTTTCTTGTACTCCTTCTAGCTTTAATAAAACGTAATTTGAATTGGAAATATAAGGATAAACTCCCTTTATGTTTCCTAAATTTTCAATAAATCTATTTCTCTCATGGAAAATAAATTCCCTAGATTTATCAATGTATTCCTTATCAAATATGTAATTAGAGCCAATGACGGCAAAAGTATTTACACTCCAAGGTAAGGATTTTTTATTTATTTTTTCTAACATCTCTGTATCAAAAACCCCGTATCCAAGTCTTAAACCGGGAAGGGCAAAAAACTTAGTTGCTGCCCTAATAATTCCCACGTTGGAAAATTCCAAGGATTTAAAAAGTTCAATGGAATCATAATCTAGGTTTGCAAACTCAAAAAAGGCCTCATCTAAAAGTAAATAGGCATTTTTTTCTAAAATATTAGTATAGACTTCCAAAAGCTCATCTTTAGTTAAAGTAAATCCCGTGGGATTGTGGGGATTAGTTAAAATTAAGAGATCTCCTTCTTGGATTTCTTCTGTTAATCTCTCCAATGGAAGTGATAAATCACTATTTGCATCAATTGAAATAACATCTAGCTTATGAACTTCTCCTCTAAGTCTGTATTCAGAAAAAGTTGGCTCCACTAATAAAAGGCGCTTAAAGTGAGAAATCACTCCATCGATAATTTCCACCGCGCCATTTCCCACCGCCAAATGCCTTTGATTTACATTTAAATAATCAGATAGATTGTCCTTTAACTCTCTATATTCAATGTCTGGATAAGCTAAAACTTCTTCAAATCTATCTAAGATTCCTTCTCTAAGTTCTTTTGGAAAACCCAAGGGATTTATGTTGGAACTAAAATCCACTAAATCCCCAGAGTAGTATTGTTCGTAAGAATACACATCTCCACCGTGATGGGGTATGTTCATTTTATCACCTATTTTTATCCCAAAGCTATCATGCTTATTGCCATAATAGCCATTCCGCTAACTATTCCATAAATCGACAGATGTTCCTCGCCGTATTCCCTACTAGCTGGTAAAAGTTCGTCTAGGGAAATATATACCATTATTCCTGCAACGACGGCAAATACTATTCCAAAAAGAGTGTCCGTCATAAAGGGTCTAAGAACAAAATAACCTACTAGTCCTCCTAAAGGCTCGGCAAACCCACTTAAAAAAGTTAATTTTAAAGCTTTGGTTTTAGAACCCGTGGATTGAAATATTGGAACTGCTACTGCTATCCCCTCGGGAATATTGTGCAAAGCAATTGCTATGGCAATAGAAATACCTAACTCTGGACTAACCATTGCAGACATAAAAGTCGCTAAACCCTCTGGAAAGTTGTGGACTGCTATTCCCAGTGCAGTCATAAAACCTAATTTTTCTAACCTCATACACTCTTCTGGAGAATATTCGTTGACAATACAAAATTCAGAAAGTTCATATTCCCCTTCTCTCAAATCGTCCATCTCATCTTCCGAGCGGATATTGTGGGGATTTGTGCTATCTGGAACAAAATTGTCTATTATGGCTATCAGCGCCACTCCCCCTAAAAATCCTAAGAGCATAAAAATCTCTGAAGTCTTAGGTCCGTGTTCATTTCTTAAATAATCCACTGCAGTAGGCATAATTTCCATAAAGGAAACGTAAATCATGACACCAGCAGAAAATCCTAAAGCTACAGATAAAAACTTTTTGTTATTTGCATCTGTAAAAAACACCAACAAAGCTCCCACAACTGTGGATAAACCTGCTATAAGTGTAACTAAAAATGGAAATCCAATTTCTCTTAATATCGACATCTATATTCTCCTTAACTAAAATTGGCTGTAATATAATTCGTTATAAAAGCCGCCCTTTTCTAGAAGTTCCTTGTGAGTTCCCTTCTCTATTATATTTCCGTCTTTTAAAACTAAAATCAAATCAGCATTTATTATAGTAGAAAGTCTGTGAGCTATTATAAAACTCGTTCTTCCGCTGACAAGCTTTTCCATAGCCATCTGAATCAATCTTTCTGTTCTAGTATCTATTGAAGAAGTAGCTTCATCCCAAATCATAATCTTAGGATTTGATATCAAAGCTCTAGCAATAGTTAAAAGTTGTTTTTGACCTTCAGAAATATTTGAGGCTCTTTCTTCTAAAATTGTATCATATTCTTGGGGCATTTTTGTAATAAAATCATGGGCATATGCATTTTTTGCAGCTTCAATTACTTCTTCTCTAGTTGCGTTCATATTTCCATATGCTATATTTTCTAAAACACTTCCTTCAAAAAGCCAAGTATCTTGCAATACCATGCCAAAATAATTTCTAAGATCTGTTCTAGAAAATTCTCGTATATCGACGCCGTCGATTTTTATTGCACCCTTATTAACATCATAAAACCTCATTAACAAATTTACAAGAGTAGTTTTACCTGAACCAGTGGGGCCGACAATTGCGACGTTAGATCCTTGAGGTATATCTATGGAAAGATTGTGGATAACTTCCTCTTCTCCGTAACCAAAAGAAACGTTCTCAAAAGAAACTTCGGGTTTTATGTTTTCAATGGAAACAGTTTCAAGACTGTCTCCAATTTCTTCCTCTTCGTCTAAAACTTCAAATACTCTTTCGGCAGCTGCGATACCACCTTGTAAAATACTTATTATATCTGTCATCATTATAATGGGTCTAGTGAAACTTCTGGAATATTGGACAAAGGATTGGAAGTTACCAATATTTATTTTTCCAGTCAAAACGTAATATCCACCTAAAACGCTCATTGCCACAACTCCAATATTATTTACAAATTGGGAAATGGGCATTGTAATTCCACTGAAGAAATCCGATTTTGCAGCAGAAGTTCTTAAACGTTCATTTTTTTCTTCAAATTGCTCCAAAGATTCGGCTTCATAATTATAAGATTTTAATAATTTATTGGAGCTATACATCTCTTCAATGTGAGTATTTAAATTTCCCAAATCTTCCCATTGGAGAGAAAATTGTTTTTGGGACTCTTGCATAATCCTAAAACTTGCAAGGATTGTAAGAGGTATAGTCAATATAGTTATAATAGCTAAACTTGGACTAATATAAAACATAATCCCCATTACACCCACAATAGTGACAAGGGAGCTTATTAGTTGGTTAATAATCTGAGTGAGGGTTTCAGAAATGGACTGGACGTCATTTGTCATTCTGCTTAAAACATCCCCCACAGGATTTTTATCAAAATAGGAGATGGGAAGTCGCTTTAACTTTTGAGAAATATCCTCTCTCAATTTATAAGTTACTTCTACGTTGACCTTTATTCCCAATCTAAATCTTACAAACTCAGCCAAGGCTGCAAATAAATAAATTCCAATTAGTATATAAATAAATCTCATAAACTCAGGAAAAGCAATTGTTCCTGTATTTCTAATACTTTGAATGACAAAGTTTGTTGTATTTCCCATTATAAAAGGACCTACTATATCAAAGGCAGTTCCCAAAATCGCAAATATTACTGCCAAGACAATAAGAATTCTGTATTCTCTTAAATAGCTTAAAAGCCTTTTAAAAGTTTTCCAAGTGTTTTTATTTAAATTTTTCAAATCACCTTGAAGGGCTTTTTGCCTATTACCTCTCATCATAATCTATCACCCTCTGAAAAATCTTGGGATTCTAAAATCTCTCTATATTCTTTAGACTTATCTTTTAGCTCGTCGTGGGTTCCCTTTCCAATCATCTCTCCATTTTCCAATAAGATTATAAAATTAGAATCTGCCGCGACAGTTGCCCTTTGGGTAATTACTAACATTATTTTATCTTCAATAGTTTCATAGAGCTGTTCCCGAAGTTCTTTTTCAGTCTTATAATCCAAGGCTGAAAAGCTATCGTCAATCAAATAAAGGCTAGGATCTTTATAGATTGCTCTGGCTATTGAGATACGTTGTTTTTGACCACCAGAAAAGTTCTTACCCCTTTGTTCCACACTGGAACCCAAACCTGATTCCCTTTCAAATACGAATTTTGCTTGGGCAATTTCCAAAGCGTCTTCTATTTCCATCTCGTGGGGTTTCTTACCAGCCATAGCCACATTAGTGCACACAGTTCCAGCAATTAAGTCCGCTTTTTGTTCGGCATATCCAATTTGTTCCCTCAGGGATTGAAGTTCGTATTCTTTAATATCCCTTCTGTTTATTAAAATCTGGCCTTCTTCAACTTCATAAAAGCGAACTAGCAAATTGGCAATTGTGGTTTTTCCAGAACCAGTGGCTCCAATTATTCCAATAACATCTCCTTTATTTGCAAAAAAGCTGACGTCTTTTAATGAATAGCTATTGGAGTCTGGATATTTAAAGCAAACATTTTTAAACTCTATACATTCAATGTCTTCTAAGATAATTTTTCCAGTATTTTCAATATCTTCTTCCAAATCCAAAACTTCGTTAATTCTATTTAGAGAGGCTTGAGCTCTAGGTATTTGTAGAAATATCATTGAAAGCATTAAAAAGGACATCATAATATTTTGTGCATATTGAATAAATCCTAAAATCTCTCCAACCTGCATCTGACCTTCCAATATTAACAAAGAACCAAAATATATAATTGAAACTAAAGTCAAACTCATTATTAATCTAATTCCAGGAGCAAGTACGGATTGATATCTACCAGTGATTTCGTAAATATCGGTGTAGTCTTTATTGTATTTAGAAAAAACATTTTGCTCGTATTCTTCTCTATCGAAAGCTCGAATTACTCTAATCCCTGTTAATCTTTGTCTAAAAACTCTATTTATTCCATCTAAACCAATCCGCAATTTGTTCATAATGGGAATTAATTTTGTACCGAAGATGGCAATTAGACCCATTGTTATGGGAAGGGAAACTAAAAACACCATGGATAGCCTTGGGTTTGTAGTAATGGCCATAAATACACCTCCGATAAACATTAGAGGCGCTCTTAACATCATTCTAAGACCCATTCTAGTCATATTTTGAATTTGAGTAATGTCGTCTGTGGATCTTACTATCATAGACGGCGTTCCCAACTTTTCAAACTGGGCTATGCTAATATTTTGTACTTTTTTAAACATGACTTCTCTTAAATCCGATGCAAATCCAATTGCAACTTTGGTTGAATATCTAATGGAAATGACCATAAAAAGACTAGACAAAAGTGCAACTAAAAGCATTACGACCCCTTGTCTAATAATATAGGGAACATCCCCATTGGCTACCCCAACATCTATTATATTTACTGTAATTCTTGGAATGAACAAAACCCCGAGTACATTAATAAAAAGAGTAATCACCACAATGATTATCTCTTTCCAATAGGGTTTTAAATAATTAAAAACTTTCATAACTTCACCTAACTTCTTATAGTTATAGATACCAAATTTAGGGTAGTTTAAAACATGAAGATCCTAACACAGGATTTTATTGCAAAAGAACGGGTATGCCTATATAATGTATGGGATACGGGAGGTAAAAATGTTCAAAGCTCTTTATAAACTTAGAGGCTTTTTAAAGAAATATAAGTCCAATCAATTTAGGGCTGTGTTTTTTTTGCTTTTAAGTTATTTTGTCACTTTTGGTAAACCCTATTTAATAGGTAGAATTAGTGACTCCATTATTACTGGCAATTACACTTATGACGAGTTGTATTTTTTATTGGGAATTTTTGGATTTCTGATATTTTTTAATTATTTTATAAATATAGGTTGGAACTTTAACCTATTTAAAAATATTTATCTCATAAGTAGAGATACGAGAATCCAGCTTATGAGAAAATATCTAGGACAATACCCTCGATTTTTTGAAAAAAATTCTACAGGTTCCCTCATGGGAAAAGCCACAAATGACGTGGAGGCAATGAGTACCATAGTGGGATATGGAATCATGACTATTTTTGATGCAATTATTTATCCAATAGTTTTAATAATCGTCATGTTTTTTATATCCTGGCAATTGACCCTAATTATCCTATTGGTCTATCCATTTTTTGTCTATCTCCTTTACAGGACAAACATTAAATTAGACGATAAATTTAGAATTCTACAAGAATCCTTTGACGATATGAACGACATAACTTTGGAAAGTGTAAGTTCAATAAAAGTCATTCGGGCTTTTAATGTAGAAGAGGTTTTTAAAGGCAAATTTAAAAATGAAATTCTAACAAATAGAGATGCAGATATGGATAAAAATGCCGTACATCAAATATATATGCCTTATGCCAACGCATTTAATACTTCCTTGATGACAATTTCAATACTGGGAGGGGTTTATTTTATAACCCAAGGCAATATGACAGTGGGAACTTTAATTACCTTTACCATGTATATGAGTAACTTGGGATGGCCTGCTTTTGCCCTATCAGACTTTTTCTCCATTGGCCAAGAAGGAAACACTTCTATTACGAGAATAGAAGAAATTATGAGCTATGAAGAAGATATTAAAGACGTTGAAAATCCTGTAATTCTAGAAGACATTAATAACTTTTCTTTTAGAAATTTTAGTTTTAAATATCCCAGTAGCGAAAGGGAAATTTTAAAAGATATCAACTTGGATTTCAATGAGGGAGATACGGTAATAATCGTTGGAAAGACTGGTTCAGGTAAAACGACTTTATTAAAACAGTTTTTGAGACTTTACGAAACAGAGGGCGAAAAGCTTTATATAAATGAAATCCCCATTGAAAAATATCAAAGAAAATCCCTTATAGAAAAAATCGCCTACGTTCCCCAAGAAAACTATCTCTTTTCCAGATCCATAAAGGACAATATAAAACTTTTTAGAGATTTTTCAGAGGAAGAGATTGAAAAGGCTACTATATTGGCAGACTTTAAAAAAGATTTAGACAATTTCCCAAATGGTCTTGAAACCATGACGGGAGAAAGGGGTGTTGCTTTGTCAGGGGGACAAAGACAAAGAATTGCCCTGTCTAGAGCATTGATTAAAGAATCAGAAATTTTGATTTTAGATGACGTTTTTTCAGCTGTGGATACAAAAACCGAAGAAAATATTATTAGAAATCTAGAAGCCGAAAGAAGTGGAAAGACAAATATTTTCGCAACCCACCGACTAAGTGTAATAAAACCAAGGGATTATATTGTGGTTTTGGAGAATGGAAAAATCGAAGCCCAAGGTACCCATATGGAAGTTTATAAAAAATCTCCTTGGTATAAAGAACAATACGATATCCAAATCATGGAGGTGAACCATGAATAACACAAGCTCCGTGTATAAGAGGCTTTTAAATTACGGTTTGAGAGTAAAAAAAGAACTTTTAAAAGGACTTTTATTACTAAGCACCATGACAATCCTTCAGGTTTTGCGACCCATGCTCATAGGACATATTATTGACGATAAGATTTCCTTTGAAGATGTAACTCTAATTGATGTGAGATCCATAGCCTTCGTCTTGGCGGGATTTTTTGCCGTGGGTATAATACAATCGATTTTCAGATATATAAGTAGTATGAGTTTTATGGACACGGCAAATTTAGTTGCAATAGAAATAAGGCAGGATTTATTTGCCCATGTACAAAAACTACCCCAAAGGTATTTTGACAATATTTCAGCAGGTAAAGTCGTATCTAGAATCACAAACGATACAAATGCCCTTAAAATATTGTTTCAAACTATATTTGGGCAAATTGTCACTTCTTTTGCCTATATAATATTTGCCTTTACAGTGATCTTAATTGTGGAGCCATGGGCAACTTTGTTTATCATAGTCCCAATACCAATACTGTATTTTGTTGTAAAATTCTACGACAAACACTCTAGGGTTTACAACAGAACTTTTCGTAGAACTTTAAGCCAAATAAACTCGGATATTAACGAAAATATAAAAGGAATGGAAGTAATCAAAACTTCCAATGTGGAAGAAGGAATTTTAAAAGACTTTGTAGAGATAAACGAAAAGAATTTTAAAAGTGGAATTAAAATAGAATGGCTAGACTCTTTTATGTCCTTTAACATTACCCAAAGCTTGGCAAATGTCAACGTCACAATAATACTTTTGTTATTTGGATATATGAACTTAAAGGGAAATTCTAATTTTTCCGTCGGTCTTATGTATATACTCCTCGATTACACCCAAAGGATGTATATGGCAACCCAACAAATAATCCAAAGACTTAGGGATATCGAAAGAAGTCTGGCAGCAGCAGATCATATATTTGAAATTTTCGATATGAAAGAAGAGGACACAATTCCAGACACAAAAGTGGAATTAAAGGGAAATGTAGAGTTTAAAAATGTCTCTTTTTATTACAAAGACGAAGACTACGTATTAAAAAACATCAACTTTAAAGTTCCCAATGGAAATACCATCGCCCTAGTGGGACAAACGGGTAGTGGTAAAAGTTCCATAATAAACTTGCTCTTTAGATTTTATACTGAACAACAGGGAGAAGTGCTATTTGATGGTAAAAATGCCAACGAATATTCTCTAAACGATTTGAGATCTAATATGAGCATAGTCTTGCAAGAACCCTTTATCTACGAAGATACCCTTAGGGATAATATCACCTTGGGAGTGGAATACGATGACGAAATCGTCAAAGAGGCTTTAATTAGCGTAGGCGGCGAAAATCTATTTAACAGTTTGCCAGAGGGATTGGATACATTCTTTACAGAAGGTGGAAGCACCCTATCCCAAGGAGAAAAGCAAATCGTCACTTTTGCTAGGGCTATTGTAAAAGATCCAAAAATTCTAGTGTTAGATGAAGCCACTTCTTCAATAGATTCAGAGACAGAACAATTTATTCAAATTGGTCTTAATAAGCTAAAGGAAGGCAGAACCACCTTTGTCATAGCCCATAGACTGTCTACAATAATGGACTCTGATGAAATAATTGTCCTTAGCTATGGAGATATTGTGGAGCGAGGTACCCATGAAGAATTGGTTGCCCACGATGGAATCTACAACGCAATGTTAATGAAAGAACAAGATGCAACAAATTAAATCAAGAGATGGAAAATATCCATATTTAGACTAAAGGCAAAGGTCGAAGATAATATTCTTTTGAAACTAAAAGGATCTATCGAGACCTTTGTTTTATTATGAAATTGCGGGACGCGTGGGAACACGTCCCCTACAAAAGGTCGAAGATAATATCCTTTTGAAATTAAAAAGATCTATCGAGACCTTTTTTTATTCTTATCTATATAGATATATCATTCTTAGTTTGTTTTAAATGTAAAGCTTTTATAAAGTCGTGTAAACGTCGTTTTCTGTCTGTTATAATAAAGATAATTAAAAATAATATAAGGAGAAAGTTCGATGAATACAATAGTGATTTACAACTCAGAAACAGGATTCACAAAACGCTACGCTATGTGGATTGCCGAAGAAGCTAATGCT
>JAEZYW010000081.1 GCA_023418835.1 Bacillota bacterium
AAAAGGTCTCGATAAATCCTTAGGGATTTGGTCTAAAAGGATGTTATCTTCGACCTTTTTTGTTAATATTCACACCTATTGGATAACAATAGGTGTTTTTGTGGCTATTTTTTATTAATCATCATCGTCATCGTCATCATCGTCCCAATCATCATGATTATCGTCATCCCAGTCGTCATCATCGTCCCAATCATCATCGTCGTCGTCATAATTATAGATTGGAGCAGGCGTAGAAGGAGTTTTCACTGGTGGGCTTGGCTCAACCACAGGTGGAGTTTCAATTATTTCGGGCTTAGATTCCTCCAAGGTATTGGTATCCCCTACCACGTCCACATAATCTTCTAGTTTAATATTGTGAACTTTGAGATAAATAATTAGCTCTTTTAAAGTCATATTGTAAAGCTCGTTAATGTCATCTATTCCTTCATGAATTGCTATATTTTTTAATAGATTTTCTATTCCCGATATTATATCGTCATCATTACTTAAATTTTACCTTAAGACAATAACGTCTTCTCTTCTTCCATCAAAGTGATTTATTATATCCTGTGATGCAATTCTAGCTAAATCGTCTTTATTATTTTTTTCTTTTGACGAAACTAACAAAACGTTGACATCTTCCAATAGATATCCTTTTTCTTCCACTTTGTATAAAATTTCATTCAATGCCTCTTCATAGGGAACATTTTTATAATAATTTCCACCAAGTACGTCATGGGCTTCATAATTTAGGGGCCTCACTTCTTTTATCTTGTCATTTCTTTTCACTTCCACAACAAAGCTAGGGTTTATGTCTAAATAGAGTTGTCCTATTGTCATGTTTTGATAAAAGTGATTTCCACCTAATAGAGCGAATACAAAGGAAGCCGCCAGGAGAACTGTTCTATAAATATTTGGAAAATTAAGGATTTTTCCTTTAGGTTTTTCTGAGATTTTGTCAATAAAAATTTTTCTTCCAGTAAATTCATCGGGTACTGTTTCTTTTTCTACGTTAGTAGCTAACAAGTCATCCAACAAATTTATGGGAGCTTCATCCATTGCGCGTTTGAGTCTGTTTTTTATTTCTCGTTCTTTCATTGTATCCCCTCCTTTATTAAATATTCTCGAAGTTTTTTTAGACTTCTATTGTATTTAGAGATTACTGTATTTAGTTTTAAATCCAAGTTTTCAGCAATTTCTTTGTGCTTCATTCCGTTTACTACATAAAGGAGAATTATTTGCGCTTCTTCTTCAGTTAGTATGGAAAGGGCAGTCTCTAGAACTAGTTTGTCCGTTGGATCTGTAACATATGAAAGATCTAAAGTGTCTTCCATATCGTATTCTTTTAAATCTGCAATTCTACTTTTCTTATTGAAATTGGTCATAGTCAAGTTTCTGGCAATAGTAAATATCCATGCCATGGGTTTTCCCATTGGCTTATACAAATGAGCCGAGGCTCTGATTTTCATATAAGTGTCTTGCATAATATCCAATGTGTCATCGTGGTTTTTAGAAATTGACAACACAAAAGAATACAATTGGCGCTCTGTTCTTAGATATAGCGTTTCAAAAGCCTCCATATCGTCACGTCCAATGCTAATTATCAAATCGTCATCTATTTTTTCAGGCTCTGAAATATTGAGCTCTGTAGTAAGACCTAAGATAAAAGGTAATAACGACATTTTCCCCCCCTCCAACTATATAACAATTCAAACTTGAAAAATATTGCATGAAAATGCATTTTTATAAAAAATAATATTAAACTTACAACATTTATAATTATACCATATCGGTATAATAATCAAAGAAGTTAACAACAATCAACTAAAACATTCTTTTCCCTTACTATAATAACAAAAAATAATTTTATTTGTAAAAAATCCTTGACTTTTATATTTAAGTATAATAGAATGTCTATAATGTAATTGGAGACAGTAGTTTTTCTAAAGTAATTCAGAGAGCTTGCGGTTGGTGAGAGCAAGTGAAACTATTAAAACTAAAATCACTCCATGGCAGCTTTTTTGAAAGAAGTAGGAAAAGCCGGGTGCTCACGTTATAGAGATTAGGGTTGTTAGACCTGAAAGTGATGACTTTGTCATAATATGGGTGGTACCGCGGAAATGTTACTTTCGTCCCAAATCAACAGTAGATTTGGATAGACGGAAGTTTTTTTATATTAACGGAGGATATGATGGATAGAATGGTTACAGCTAAATTAAATTCGGGAATGGATTCATGTGTTAGAGTTTTAAATTTAATGAGAAGAAAAGGCATAACTATTAATAAATTTTCTATGGATAAAGAGATGCTATATTTAGATGTAGATCCTAAATCTTTAGAAATGGTCCAATTAAATCTTCAAACTTTAAGTGACGTATCACTTGTATCTTGAGGAATTAATTTTAGGGGGAATTAAATGAACGGAGCGGAATTTTTATTAAAATGCCTAGAAGCAGAAGCTGTGGATACGGTTTTTGGATATCCAGGAGGCGCTGTCATTCCACTCTTTGATGCAATTTTCGATAAAGAAAATATTGCTCACTTTAGGCCTGCCCATGAACAGGGGGGTGTTCATGGCGCCGATGGTTATGCTAGAGTAACTGGAAAACCAGGAGTTGCTATTGTAACTAGTGGACCTGGGATAACAAATGCAATAACGGGGATAGCAAATGCTTATCTCGACAGTATTCCTATGGTAATTATTTCTGGACAAGTTGGGAAGGGACTTTTAGGAAAATCTTCTTTCCAAGAAGTAGATACCGTAGGTATTACTATGCCCATTTGTAAGCACAACTATTTAGTAACTGAATCCAATGAAATTGGCGATGTCATATCTGAAGCTTTTTTAATTTCAAGATCAGGAAGACCTGGTCCTGTGGTCGTAGACATTACAAAAAATGCACTTATGGAAGATGTAGAAGATATTCATTACGAGCCTAAAGAAATAAAAAAAGATAATAGATTAAAAGAAAAATATCAAGAAGAACTCAAAAGAGCCGTAGAACTTTTAAAAAATGCAAAAAAACCTGTAATATACGCTGGAGGAGGGGTTTTAAAATCTAATTCCTCTCATTTACTTAACGAACTTGCAAACATGTGCAATATTCCAGTAGCTAATTCCATTATGGGACTGGGAAGTTTTGATAGAAAATCTCCCCTTTCCTTTGGGATTGTTGGAATGCATGGAGATAAGGAAACCAATTTAATGGTATACGAATCTGATGTAATTATTGGCTTGGGAGTTAGATTTTCGGACAGAGCAATCGGTCATCGAGATGGTTTTAGCGAGTCTGCAAAAGTAATTCACATCGATACAGACCCCACAGAATTTAATAAAAACATAGACACTGACGTTGCAATTTCTGGAGATATGCAAGAGATTCTAAGGGAACTAATTTCTCAATTAAAAGATGTGAAGTATAAACCTAGATATTACATGAATCAGCGAGACGAAATAGACAAAGATTTTATTCCTCTGGTGACTTTAGAGTTACTACAAGATCATTTCCCTGAAGATACAATTATTGCCACAGACGTGGGACAACATCAAATGTGGACTGTTCGAAAGTGGAAATTTACAAGACCCAGAACATTAGTGACTTCAGGAGGACTTGGGGCTATGGGATTTGGAATGGGAGCAGCAATCGGTGCAAAAATTGGAAAGCCAGAATCTCCAGTAATTCTAATAACGGGAGACGGATCTTTTAGAATGAATCACCAAGAAATCATTATGGCAAAAGATCACAACGTCCCCATAACCATTGTAGTTTATAATAATAGCACTTTGGGAATGGTTCGCCAATGGCAAGCTTTGTTTAATCAAAAGAGATACTCTGACACAGACATTGAGCCAAATTTAAACTATGAATTTCTGGCAATGGCATATGGAATTAATTATGCAGGAGAATTTTCCAATCGTATGGAACTGATGGAAATTTTAAAAACTTTAGATTATAAAAACAAGATAAACCTATTAGTATTCAATCTCGACCACGATATGGGAGCCTTCCCAATGGTAGCGGCAGGTCAGAGCATTAATCAAGTTATTGAATTTATAGATTAGACTTGGAGATTAACTCTTCAAGTCTTTTTTTATTGGCATTTCTTAACAAGCCTTAAAATTTAGTAAAAATTTTGTAAAATTTCATTCGTTTATTATTTGTCATTGCAAAAAGAATGGTTATGGTTTATTATATAGATAGTGATAAAAATATCAATTAAACAAATGGAGGAGATATTAGATGAATCGTTTTACTTTGCCAAGAGACATGTATTACGGAGAAGGAGCTTTAGAAGCTCTTAAAGGATTAGAAGGAAAAAGAGCGATAATTGTAGTTGGTGGAGGCTCTATGAAAAGAGGCGGATTTTTAGATAAGGCAGTAGAATATCTAAAAGAAGCTGGAATGGAAGTAGAGTTATTTGAAGGTGTAGAATCTGACCCATCAGTTGAAACTGTAATGAAGGGCGCAGAAAAAATGAGAGAATTCCAACCTGATTGGATTGTTTCCATGGGTGGAGGATCTCCAATTGACGCAGCAAAGGCAATGTGGGCATTTTATGAATATCCAGATGTTACATTTGAAGATCTTTGCATTCCATTTAACTTCCCAAAACTTAGAACAAAAGCTAAATTCGCAGCTATTTCATCTACAAGTGGAACAGCTACAGAAGTAACAGCTTTTTCAGTAATCACAGACTACGCAAAAGGAATTAAATATCCACTGGCTGACTTTGAGATCACTCCAGATGTAGCAATTCTAGATCCAGCATTGGTAGAATCAATGCCTAAATCTCTAATTGCAAATACAGGAATGGACGCTTTAACTCATGCAGTAGAAGCATATGTTTCCACAGCAAACAGTCCATTTACAGATCCTCTTGCAATTAAAGCAATACAAATGGTATTTGAATATTTGGAAAAATCCTATAATGGATGTCTAGAATCTAGAGAACAAATGCACTATGCCCAATGTTTAGCAGGACAAGCTTTTACAAACGCACTACTTGGAATTGTTCACTCAATGGCTCACAAAACAGGTGCTATATTCTCTACAGGCCACATAACTCATGGTTATGCAAATGCAATGTATCTTCCATATGTAATTCAATACAACCAAAAAGATGAAACTGCATTAAAGAGATATGGAGAAATTGGTAAGGCAATTGGACTTGAAGGAAGCGACGAAGAAATTACTGCAGAATTAGTCAGAAAAATCAAAGAACTTAGTTCTAAATTTGATATTAAATTGAATCTAAAAGACTTTGGAATTGAAGAAGCTGAATTCAACGAAAAAATTGGTGAAATAGCTAAAAATGCTGTAGCAGATGCTTGTACTGGAACAAACCCAAGATCTATAGACGACGAAAATATGGAAAAACTGTTTAAATACGTTTACGAAGGAAAAGATGTAGACTTCTAATTTAAGCTAAAATATTACAAACTTGTAGGAATTGGCAACTTTAATTAGACACACCAATCAAAGTGGATAAATTTTGAAACCTACATTTTTATAAAAAATATCCGGCGAAATACTAAAAAAGTATTAGCCGGATTTTTAAATTGTTAATTAAAACTTATCGAAGTAAATATTTTCGTCTGGAATTTCCTTTTCATGGAGAGATTCCACAATTGAATCTATCATGACAGGACTACCGCAAAGATATGCAGTGTAGTTTCCACCTTGATCTACGTATTTTTCAATGGAGCTATTTACTCTTCCCACATCTCCAGTCCATCCCATTTCGTCTGTTACTCTAGATAGAGTAGGCATGAACTTAAAGTCGTATAAGTCTTTTTCAAATTGTTCTAATTCGTCGACTACAAACAAATCCTCAGGAGTTTTTGCTCCGAAGAAAAATCTGGCTTTTCTTTGGATGTTGTTATTTCTCATATGATGAAGTATAGATAAAATTGGAGCCATACCTGTTCCAGCAGCTACCATAAGCATATCTCCACCGTCGTCGTCTTTGTAGTAAAAGTCTCCATAAGGACCGTTTAGATTTACTACATCTCCCTCTTTTAAAAATTTGTGCACATAAGTAGTTGCAATTCCACCTGTAAATCCAATAAATAGCTCTATATATCCAGTGTCCGTTGCAGAAGAGGCGATGGAGTAAGCTCGAAAGACTTCTTCGTCGTTTCCTTCGTAAATTGGAGCTTTGATTTGGACATATTGTCCAGGTTTGAATTCTAAATGTTCTCCCTCGGGAAGTTTAAATCTAACT
>JAEZYW010000146.1 GCA_023418835.1 Bacillota bacterium
GTTGAAATCACTAAATCCTAGATGATAAATACTTAACAATATTTTCTAAAACCCTTGTACTTGTTGGAACCACAAGGTTTTAGTGAAGATGCTCAATATATTGACAAAATGCTCAGAATGTCATAAACTCTGAATGTGGTTAAAATAGTTACAAAATAGTTACAAATGTTACTACAAATGTAACAATGAAATAATAAAAATTACATTGACCGCAATATTAGGAGGGAAATGAATGAACCAGAGTAAAGTACGAATTGGTAGCAAATTTCGCACCATTTTGATACTGATGGCACTAGTAGTTATAGGAATGGGTTCCACGACCTTACTTGCTAAATCTGTTACACTTGTGCTAGATGGAGAAGAAGTTTCATACAATACTACTGCAAATACAGTAGGAGAATTTTTAGAAGAAAAAGAAATTGAGTTAGTAAAAAATACTTATATAGAACCTAAAATAGATACTGCAATATCTAACGATTTAAAAATAACTGTTAGAACTCCAAAAGAAATAGTTATATTAGATAACGGTGTTGAAAAAACTGTAGATTCAGGTGAAATACAAGTTGGAAAAATTTTAGAACAACATGGATATAAGTTAAAGGAACAAGATTATACAGTTCCTGAACTAGAAGCAGAATTGGATTTTAGCCAAAAGCATGAACCAGTAATAATTATAAATAGAGTTTTCAATAAAACTATAACTGATGTAAAATCCGTTCCCTTTGAAACTGTGACAAGAGAAAACGCAGAACTTGAAAAGGGAAAAACTAGAGTAGTTACTCCAGGTGTTGAAGGAACTACAGTTGTTACTACAGAAAAAACTATAATGAACGGACAAGAGATCAGTTCAAAAGTTAAAGAAGAAGTAGTAAAAGAACCAGTTAATCAAGTAAATGAAATTGGAACAAAAGAACCGCCAAAACCAGTAGCTGTAGGTGGAGGAGGATCTCTAAACGGAAGAAGTTACTCCAAGGTTATAACAATGCAAGCTACAGCATATGACGCATCGCCAGCTTCCAACGGAAAATGGGCAGGAATAACAGCTTTGGGAACAAAGTTGAGACCAGGTGTCGTAGCAGTAGATAGAAATGTAATTCCTCTTGGAACAAAACTATATATAGAATCTACTGACGGATGGCCATCTTACGGAGTTGCAGTAGCAGAAGACGTAGGTGGAGCTATAAAAGGAAACAGAATTGACTTATTCTTTGAATCAGCTAGCACTGTTAGATCCTTTGGTAGAAGAAACGTAAAAGTTTACGTATTAGACTAAAATCACAGCCGAGAGAGTTCTCTCGGTTTTTTAGTGAAAAAATTTAATTCAAAGATAAAATAAAGGGTAAAAATTGTTTATAGTAACGATAAAGTCAAGGATTTAGCAAAGTAATTTTAATTTAGATCCTTTTCATATATAATTAAGTTGGAGGGAAAAAATGACATTAAAAGAAAAATTACTCGAAATAATAAAAAATACACAACTTCCAATTACTAGAGAAGAAGTAGCTGATATCCTTGGCATTCAAGGCAGGGAAAGAAGGGCTATATACAAATGTCTTACTAGTATGGAAAAAGAAGGGTTGATATATAAAGATAAAAAAGAAAGATATTCCAAAATAGACAACGAAACTTCTTTCGAGGGCATCGTGGATATGGCTGAGAAAGGATTTGCTTTTATTGTCTTGGAAGGCAGAGAGGACATATTCGTTTCTAGAGACGATTTGGGAGACGCTATGGACGGAGACAGGGTTGTAGTTTCTCTAAAGAAAGATCAAAGCTCTAGGGGCAAAAAAGAAGGCTATGTTGAAAGAATTATAAAAAGAAGTGTCACTCAGCTTGTGGGAACTATGTCTATAAAAAACAAAGATGAATTCGGTTTTGTAATACCTGATAATAAATCTGCCCACTATGACGTTTTTGTAAAAAATAAAAACTTAGGGGAAGCAAAAGATGGACAAAAGGTTTTAGTATCCATAGTGAAATATCCAGAAAAGGGAAGAAGTCCAGAAGGTAAAGTAGTAGAAGTTTTGGGCTATCCTGACGAACAAGGAGTTGATGTCCTTTCCATTGCATATAGCCATGGAATCAGAATGGAATTTCCCCAAAAAGTTTTAAATCAAGCAATGGATATGCCATCAGAAATAGACCCCGATGACGTAGAGGGAAGAGTGGATTTAAGAGATGAACTGATCTTTACAATAGACGGAGCAGATGCTAAAGATTTGGACGATGCCATCTCTGCAAAAATATTGGAAAATGGAAACTATTATTTAGGAGTACATATAGCAGACGTGGCCCATTATGTAAAAGAAGGATCTCCTTTAGATAAAGAAGCATTACTTAGAGGAAATTCCGTATATTTACTAGATAGAGTAATCCCAATGTTGCCACCAGAACTTTCCAACGGGATTTGTTCTTTACACCCAAATGTGGATAGATTGACTATGTCTGTATTTATGGAAATAAATAAACAAGGAAAAGTTGTCAAAAGCGAAATAGTCGAGTCAGTAATAAATTCTAAGGGTCGTCTAGTTTACGATGACGTTTCCGATTATTTAGAAAATAAAGACGAAGAAGCCCACAAGAAATTGGGAGACGAAATAGCAAGCACTTTAGATATAATGGCGGATTTAATGAAAATATTAAATGAGAAACGCCATGACAAAGGGGCAATTGATTTTAACTTTGTGGAAGGTTATATTGAAGTTGATGAACATGGAAAAGTTGTAGACATCAGAAAAATGGAAAGACGAATAGGAAACAGGCTAATAGAAGAATTTATGTTAATTACAAATGAAACTGTATCCGAAGAATATTACTGGGCGCAACTTCCATTTTTATACAGAATCCACGAGTATCCAGATGAAGAAAAGTTAAATGTATTCTTACATTTCATAAGGGGACTTGGATATTCAGTTAAAGGAGCCCAAAACGAAATTCATCCTAGAGAACTTCAACACATAATAGAAGATATAGCAGGAAAAAAAGAAGAAGCAGTAGTTAGCAGAATGATGCTTAGATCTTTAAAAAAGGCGAAATACTCTGAAATTAATGACATCCATTTTGGATTGTCATCAAAGTATTATTCCCACTTTACATCTCCCATTAGAAGGTATCCAGACCTTCAAATCCACAGGATAATAAAAGAAAATATAAGTGGAAAGATGAATCCTCGCCGAGTTGAGCACTACGAGAGAATCCTTCCAGATGTTGCAGAGGGAACCTCTAAGACAGAAAGGTTGGCAGAAGAAGCCGAAAGAGATGTAGAAAAAATTAAAAAAGCCGAATATATGGAGGGCTTTATTGGTGAAAGATTTGAGGGAATTATTTCTGGAGTGACTAGTTTTGGAATTTTCGTCGAATTGGAAAATACCGTAGAAGGACTAGTAAGCTATAATAGTATGAAAGACGACTACTATATATTCGACGAAGATAGATTTGTGGCTAGAGGAGAAAATTTCAACAAAGAATATGCTTTAGGAGATAGGGTTGAAGTGGAAGTTTACCATGTAGATAAAGAAAAAAGTATAATTGATTTTATTTTTGTAACTCAGGAGATGAAAGATGGCGAACAATAAAAAATCTGGCGGAGGTAATTTGGTTACAAACAGAAAAGCTCGCCACGAATATTTTATAGAAGACACATTAGAAGCTGGTCTAGTTTTAAAAGGAACAGAAGTTAAATCCATTAGACAGGGCAGTGCAAACATTCAAGATGCCTATATATCCTTTAGACAAGAAGAAGCTTTTATAGAAAATATGCACATTAGTCCATATGAACAAGGAAATATTTTCAATGAAGATCCTTTGAGAAGGAGAAAGCTTTTACTTCACAAAAGAGAAATCAAAAGATTACACGAAGAAGTCCAAAGGCAAGGGGTTACTGTTATTCCTTTAAGACTGTATTTAAACCGGGGAAATGTAAAGGTGGAAATAGCAGTGGCAAGAGGTAAAAAACTTTATGACAAGAGAGACTCCATAGCAGAAAGAGATTCTAAGAGAAGAATAGACAGAGCTATGAGGGAAAGTGTAAAATATTAAAAATTTAGACTAGTTATAACTAGTCTTTTTTATTTTGATGAGGTTGAAAAAATAGGATGTATAAGATAAGCTTATAATGGATTAGTATTTTTGTGAATAACAGGAAAAGGTTTTACTGTTCATATATATGTAAAATTGTTTAATCAAAGGAGGCTTTTATGGACGACAAGAATATTAAGAAAAAAGGTCTAAGTTTACCCATCAAGATTTTAATTGCTTTGGTAGCAGGAGCTATTATTGGATTTATTGTGGGCGAGAACATAGCTCCAATAGGTGTATTTGCTTTAATGCAAATGTAACTGGTACTGCTGGTGGAATTGCTCTATTGGGCATTGGAAAAATGTTATTAACTCAATATATAGCATACATTTTTGTAATTATAGTAGTTTATGGATTGTGGTTAAAATTTATGGTAGGAGTAAGTCCTATACAACACTATAAGAATGTATTTCCAGCTATGGTTTTGGCTTTTACAACTCAAAGTAGTAGTGGAACTATCCCAGTAACCATGAGTGTAACTAAGAATAGAGCAGGAGTTCCTGAAGACATTGTAAATGCAATCACTGCACCGGCAGCGACAATTAATATGCAAGCTTGTAGTGCAGAGATGCCCATTTATGCCATCTTTCCAGCTCAAATTTATGGTCTTCATTACGAACCCTTACAATTTTTACAAATTATTCTTTTAGGAATAGTTATGGCAGCAGGGGTGGGTGGAGTACCTGGCGGTGGAATTATGATGTCTGCAGTAATGTTAGAAATTATGGGATTGCCATTAGACATCGTTCCGTGGATTGCTGGAGTATACTTATTGATAGACATGCCTAACACTATGTTAAATGTTACTGGAGATACGGTAGGTATGGTTTATACTGCTCATGAAATGGGCGAGTTAGATAGAGAAGTGTTTAATTCAAATACAGATTTATAGGGATTAATATTCATATGAACAGTAAAACTAATATAGGTAAAATTGGAATTTGTGGGCATATTGGAGTAGGGCATACCCATAGTCATTCTGGATTTGTTCAAGATGACGGAGCGGGATTTGCTGTAGTTGCTACTCTATTAAAAAAAGCTTACCCAATTGATACAACAATAATAAATTCAAAAGTAAATATTGAAGATTCTACTATAACCATTGAAACAAAAGACGGTGGAATTGGAAAAGTTTTCCTTCCTGAGGGGATGACTCCTTGGGAAGGAAAAATAATAGAAAGTATAAAAGGAAAAGATGGAATTTTTAATCAAAAGATAGTTTTGGAATCTTTTGGTAGAATATATGGACAAGGGGTTATGGAAGTTCCCACTTCTTTGCAATGTGCTATCTCATTGAGTGTATTGGACACCTTTGTAAAAAAATATCCTAGAAAATTTTTAGTTGAAGATGAAGATATCCCCTCAAATAATGGTAAAATTTTAGGTGCTACAATTGAGATTGAAAATATACCAATAGCAATAATGCTCAGTATAAATAGTACAAAAGGTGGTATAGGGCCTGTGGAAGATTTGGAAGGAAATATTCCATTGGGCAATAAGGGAAAAGTTATGAAAAATCTTAACTTAGAAAGAATCCCAACAATTGTGGTAGAAAGTAAAAATTATTCTCCAAACTTAAGTGATAATTTGGAGTCCGAAACCTTTTTAATTCGTTGGAATAAAGACTTTGATAATGTAACAGTGGGTAAATCTTTAATAGAAGGTGCTAAAATAGCAAGACTTCCTTGGATTTATGATGATAAAGCTTTTCCTAGAGATACAAATCATTTATATAATTCTTCTATTTTATTAGGCGATAGGATAATTGAACTTGGCAAAGCTTTTAAAGAGGCTAAAACCTCTGAAGGAAAGGTGGATATTATTTATCGACTTAATAAACTTGCCAGAGAAGAAGCGGGGGGAGTTACATTTA
>JAEZYW010000158.1 GCA_023418835.1 Bacillota bacterium
GACAAAAGCGTAATCTTTTCAGAGGGAGTAATGTCAAAAATAGATGTTCCAGCAACAATTGATTCTTCCATTGGTAGAACCTTTTTGCCAATGAGAACTTTGGCGACACCTCTCGGTTACGAAGTCACTTATGATGATAAAACTCAAACTGCTTCTTTAAAAGAACCTGGATACCACCCGTCCATTAAAGATGCAGTGGGAGATGAAGTTCCTACAATGCAATCAATTTTAGATCCAGTAAACGAAATGTTTGAAAAAGACAATAAGAAAAATCAAAACAAAAATGTTGTAGATTCTGTTTTAGAAAATCAACCAATCAAACTTAGGACCGAATCTAGAAGTGTAAATACAGTAAATGGATCTGTGACAAAAGAATATGTTGAAGAGGTTGAAAGGGACTTGATGAATTTAATTAACGACTATAGAAGACAAAACAATCTCAACTCTTTAAATATAGACAGTAGCATAAAACCCCTATCAGACATTAGGGCAGCTGAGTTTAGTAGCAATCCAAGAACTGGTCACGCTCGTCCCGATGGAAGTTCATGGGATTCTGTAGGAAATGTTCAAGGGGAAAATTCAGCCTTGATTTCCATAAGAGAAAACAATGCCCAAGCTCTATTTAACGCTTGGAAGTCTTCTTCAAGTCATGATCAAAATATGCTTAGAAGTGAATTTAATTCTTTCTATATTTCTGTAGTTTCAGATGGAGAGAATTTATATGCTGTAAACTTATTCAGAAGATAATATAATCAATTAGTAATTTAAAGAAAATCTCAGTGTAATTTATACTGGGATTTTTTGAAAGTTGAAATGCCCTAGTAAAATTACCAGGGCATTTCCTATAGAATAGTATGAGATGGAGTTTATAAACTTATTTAAGGTTTAGTAAGGTCTCCAATGTCTTGTCCAGCGTTCAGCTCTGTTATTTAATCTAACATAATCGTGACTATTACTTGCTTCCATTATGTCATAGTATGCCCAGTGAGCCTTAGTTAAGTCTGTGTATTTTACTATTGTTCTTGCATTAGCATCTACACAGCTCTTGTCGGCAACCCTATCTAGCATTCTATTGATTATAGTAACGGCTTCTGCTCTAGTCAATTCTTTTTCAGGTCTAAAGCTTCCATCTGGATAACCCTTTAGCCATCCTTCTGCATAAGCTGCTTGGATACTTTCTTTAGCCCAATATTCGTTAGTTATATCTGGGAATCCGCCAAATCCAGTTTTCTTACTAGATATAAATCTTGAAGCGATTGTTGCAAATTCAGCCCTTGTTACTGGATTTTCTGGTCTAAAGCTTCCATCTGGATATCCAGATATTACACCAACTTGGGTTAACATTCCTACATATTCTGCATACCATGCATTTCTACTTACATCGTTAAATGGAATTGGATAATCTTTATTTAAGAATATCTTTTCTTCCAGTAGCCTTGCAAATATTGCAATTATTTCTGCTCTCGTTATTGTATTTTCAGCTCTGAAATCTCCTTGAGGATAACCTATTACATATCCAAAATGGTCTCTCTTATTCAACTCTGGTACCTTAGGTACAGTTGGTACCTCTGGAACTACAGGAGTAATTGGCCATATTGGAGGATAAACCGGAGTTTCAATTTTCTTATTAGTAATAGTAATCTCGCCCTTAGGATTATTCTTTCTAAGAATTACTTCCCTAGCACTGTATTCTGGATTAAATCCGCTATGTTCGATTTCTGTAACGGTATATCTTCCGTAATACAGCTCTTTAAGTTCTACAGATTGACCATTAGTTATTTCTACAACTTTTTCATATCCCCACGGTCCATTTATTCTAACTTTAAATTTTTTGTTATCATAAGCAGATCTTGGAGTTACAACTTTTTTAATCTTCAAAGAAGCAATTTTTTCATCTTCATGATCTTCATCTTCTGGATCGTTGTAAATCAATCTGTTTATTATATTATCCTCTTCATCTCTTTCTTCAATCCAGTTATCATTTTCAGGAGCATCTGATTTAAATCTCTCCTCTGCTTTGAAATAATATGGATCTCCCTCTTAATTGTACATAGACAATCCTGACCAAGTTGCAACTGTATTATTTCCGTCTATTTCCATTAATTCAGCATCTGGAACAGCTTCCCAAAGAATCTTATCAGTCGATCTAAATAGCTTGAATAATAGAATTGGATATTGTAATTTATCGTAGTCTTTATCCAAAGTAGATATATCCCAAATCTTTAGTAATTCAATTAATGAATATCTGTTAGTTGCTTGATAATAAAATTTTTGATCCAATTCTTCAATCTCAACTTGGTAGTTTGCAGGTACCCATGGATATCCGTCGGCGTTAGATTCAAATGGTTTAAATTTATATTCATTTCCATTAATATCAGTCAAATCGACATATTCCCAGGTAACTTTATTCTCCACCACTTTTATTGTGGAATTTGGAAGGTTTTCAAAGTTTTCTCCGTCTAAAGATCTACTTAAAGTAAACCAAGTATCTGGAATTTCATTAGGTCCACCAATCCACTCTTTAATTAAAGTGATATTGCCTTTTGGTATTATATAGATATTCTTAACTGTTCTAAACCCTGTAGAGTAATCAACAGTATAGTTTTCTGGCGCCCCTTCATCGCTACCTTCAGCATCTTTAAATTCTTTAATACTATAGATATAGTTAACGCCATACTGATTTGTTCTTGGCATGTTATTCCAAGTTGCAGTGGATTCGCCATCTGCTATGGCTTTTATTTCTGCATCTTCTACAGCTACTGGAGCTATTGTTTCACTAGTCGTTCTAAATAGTTTAAAATAAACTGTAGGTCTTGGAGCCTTTCCACCTTCCCAAATCTTTGTAAACTCTAAATCAGATAATGAAGGCTTATAAGTGTTAGTAACTTTTAGACCATCATAAGAAACTTCATAGTTTGTTGGTGGTCCTTCACTATTACCTTCAGCATCTTTAAATTCTCTAACGGTGAATATATAATTAACACCACTTTCGTCTTGTGTTGCTACATTCCAGCTTACTGTAGTTGTTCCATGTGCCAAAGTTTTAATCTCTGCATCTGGAACGGCTACTAGATCGCCATCTCCAATTTGTCTAAAGAGTTTGAAATAAACTGTAGGTCTATTTGCATCGTTTCCGTTTACCCAAACCTTAGTTGCTTCAATATTTCCAGTTGGAGGTTTGAAAGTATTTGTTATATTGTTTCCTTCTTGGGTTACAACATAAGTGTTTTCATTTATTTTAATTTCTCCGTTTTCACCCACGCCTTTTTCAGATACTGAATACACGTATTCATAACCTTCTGGATCGTGTTTAGCAAGTTTAGTCCATGTGTATTCATATTTATTACCTGAACCTGTTATTTCAAGGCTATATAAACCACCTGGAACTGGTTCTGATTCAGAACCATCTTTGCTAGATTTTCTGAAAATGTCTATTTCTACTGCAGAATAATCGCCTTGAGGTCCATTGACCCAAGTCTTTGTAGCTTTTACAGTTATAGCATTAGGATCGTCATCTCCTCCTGCTCTTTTATTGGTAACTTTTACAGTCTTATTAGGCTCTGCAATTCTAAGAGTTACCTCTCCATTTACTGGATCGTAATCTGCTACGTAGCCATTGGTTTCAATTTCTTCTACCTTATAAGGCCCAAAGAATACATTCTCTAATACCTTTGTTTCTCCAGCTGCAAGTTCAAATTCAAATTTTTCTCCATAAGGACCTGTAACTCTAAATCTAAACTTAATTGGAGTAGCTCTGCTTCTTACAGGTAATTCATTTTTCTATTCTTTAGTTACCGTTAAATTAGCAAATTTATCTGTTTCTTTGTCTGGGTCTTCAGGATTTTCAGGTTTAACCCTAAGGGTGTTAGTTACTGTCAATCCCTCTTCTTTTACTATCCAGTTTTCGTTTAATACATCACCTGGATTTTCAAAGATTTCTTTTACAAAGTATTCGTATACTACGCCATTTATATCTGTCTTATCTTGTTTGCCAAAATCTACTTTTTTATCTGTCAATGCTGTTGCATCTACAACTTTTTGTCCTTCTCCAGCTGTTCCGCCTTTTCTCCAAAGTTCAAATTTAACTGATGGTTTAACATAATCTGGATATTCATCCTCATCTAAGTCTCCCCACCCAAACTTTAGTTGCTACAACATTTTCGTCTGTCTGAGGAACTTTGTAGGTGTTAGTTACAGTCAATTTGTCTTCAGAATAACTTACTTCGTAATTTTCTGGAACTATTGGTTCGACAACATAATAGATATATTCATATCCTTCTGGATCGTGTTTCGGCAATTGTGTCCAAGTATAAGTGAATTTTGGAGCAGTTCCTGTAATTGTAGGATTATTATTTAAATTAACAGGTGTAGATCCATCTTTACTAGATTGTTGCATCAAGTCAAGTTTAATCTCAACATGAGTATCAGCTGGTCCATTAACCCAATTTTTAGTTGCTACAACTTCCACTGAGTTTGGATCTTCTGTAGTCTTGTGCTTATTAGTAATTGTAACTACTCCAGCTTTTACTGTTGCACTTAATCTGACTTTTCCGTCGTCAGGATTGTAAGTCGGAACGTAACCTTGAGTATCTGTTTCTTCAACTGTATACTCCCCGTAGAAAAGATTGGTCAATTCTTTGGACTCACCTGGTGCTAATTCAAAGGTTTGGTTATAACCATAAGGTCCAGTAACATTGAAAGTAAATTTAATTGGAAGTCCCCTTGACAAAGTACCAATAACTGAGTTGTCTATTAGTTCTTTTTTAACTGTAAGCTTTCCATCCCTTTCATTTTCAGATTTAATCTTGTTTGTTACTGTCAAACCTTCTTCTATTTTTGTAAAGTTTTCAGGTGTAAAGTCATTACCTGAAGCGTCAACTTCTTTTACAGTGAAAATAAACTTATTATTATTGTCATCTGAAATATCAAGATTTGTCCATTTAACACTTAAATCAGCAGCATCTTTAGCTATTAATTTAAGTTCAGCGCCTGGAACTTCTACTGGTGTCGTGTTGGCTTCTGTGTGCCTATAGAGTTTAAAATAAACGTCTACTCTTTCAGGATTAGGATAAAGAGCTCCTGCTCCGGACATATCCCAAACCTTGTTGGCAATAGCTTCACCGTCATTTTGAACAACAAATGTGTTTTCAATAATAAAGTCATAACCATTTTTAATCATATTACCGACAATGTAATGTTCATCTCCTATGATTAATTTACCATCTGTCACACCTAGTTCTTCAACATTGTAATTATACAATCCGCCTTTACTGTCATAAACTTCTAAGTTGCTCCAAGTGTATTTGAATTCATATCCTGGAATCGATTCTTCAGAAGTTGGAGTTTTTGTAATCTCTTCTGGTGTTGTTACATTAGTAGAAGTTCTTGTAACTTTAAAACTAACATCACCGGCAGTTCTTGCAGAACCATTTTTCCAAGTCTTAGTTACAGTAATGTCTTTTAAACCTGTTTCAGCGCCAACTGTATTAATAACTTTTACAGTTTTTTGGGGCACTGTTTCAGTTAACTCTACTTTTCCAGTTGTTGGATCATAAACAGTAGAATACTCTCCACTAGGATCTTCCACTACGGTGTATTCACCAAAGAATAGATTGTTTAGTACAGTAGGTTCACCAACTTTTATCTCATGTCTAGTCTCTTGTCCATATGGATCAGTAACTGTGACCATGAAAGTTAAGTCTCCACTGCGATTTCTATTCATTCCTACTTTAGAATTCGGATTATTATTAAATTCTTTTATGATAATTAGCTTCCCAGTTCTTTCACCAGGTGGTCTAACATCATTTGTAATTTTATATCCATCATCAGTTGGAATAATTGTACTTATTATATTAGGATCTTCCAACTCTTCTCCCACGGTATATACGTTAAGGGAGCTATCAGGTTTGTACTTTTCAAGCCCTGTCCAAGTGTGAGTCCAACCATTAGCTTCATTTAGCGTAATATCTGAACCTTCTACTTTAGTTCCGTTCTTGATAAGATATACTACAACGGGAACCTTCGCTCCAGCTGGAACATTTTCGCCCCAAGCTTTAATAACATTTACACTTGCAGTTGAGGTAGATTTTACAGTGTTGGTGACAGTTACAATTTTAGTTTCTCCATTTACAACTGTAACCTTTCCTTCCGCAGGATTATAAGTTATATCAAAGTCTGGAAGTGCTCTTTCTGTAACTTGATATTCGCCCTCATAAAGATTTTCAAGGGTTTCTTCTCCGCTACCTGTTATTGTAACAACTTTTGTATATCCATAAGGACCAGTAACATCAAATACAAAGGATTGCATTCCTCTTATTGACATCTTACTAGGTGTGATTATAAACACTTTCTTTATAGTAAGTTTTCCATTTGGAGTTACTACTGTATTTGTTACATTTAGTCCGTCTATAGTCGTAGAATAATTTGGTAAAACTAACTCATTGCCATTAGCATCTACTTCTTTTACAAAGTAAGTGTATAAAACTCCATTGTTGTCAGTTTTATTTTGCTTTCCAAAGTTGTGTTGATCATTTTCAACTTTAACTGCATCTACAACCTTTTCGCCGTCTCCTGCATCTCCGCCACTTCTCCAAAGTTCAAACCAAATATCTGGTCTTGCAGTTTCACCTAGAATTGTACCTTCCCAAACTTTTTTAGCAATTAATTCATCAGTTTGTTCCACTTCAAAGGTATTAGTCACGCCTAATCCATAAGGATCATATGTTACTTGATATTTTCTTCCATTTATTATTATTTCTCCGTCAGTAACTCCTTGTTCCACAACTTTAAATGCATACTCAGTTCCTGTAGTAGAATCGTATTTATCTACATTTGGTCAAGTATAGGTGTAAGTTGGTACCGTTCCTGATCTAACAGGATTAGAATTTACTAACTGTTCTTCATCTCCAATTATTCTATAGAGTTGTAGAACTATTTTATCATGATCTTCAGGATTTCCATTAACCCAAGTCTTAGTTGCCTCAACAGTAGTTGATAAAGAATCAACTGTTTTTGTATTGGTAATTGTAACTTTTGGTATTAGATTTTGATATTTGTCTCTAATAGTGAGGTTAACTTTACCATCTGCTGGGTTGTAAGTTGGAACGAACCCATCAACTGGTGTTTCTGTTACGGTGTATTCTCCATAAGGTAAGTTTTCTACCGTCTTACTTTGGCCACCTATTAGGGTTTCCGTTCTATTTTCTGGTCCTGTAATATTTATTTCAAAACTTGGATTTTCAATGGTACCTTGAGTTTTTATTATTATTGGATTTTCGTAATCATCAATTTTTGCTGGCATTGCCACTCCATTTACAATAATTTGCCAATTTGTGTGAACTTCGTGGGCAACGTATCTGTCTTTAATTCGTATATCCTTCATTATAACTCGTTGATTTGGCTTTAAATCTTTAGGAATTAAGGCGGCACTTTGGGTTACGTTAGTAAGTGTTGCTCTAAAGATTCTGCCTTCATCATCTACAATTGTTCCATTGACAGTTCCAGTCCCGTCACTATTAACAGCAACTGTTCCTCCTGCTTGTAAAACTACTTTTTTTAGAACGATAAGAACGGGGTCTACAACCTGTTGTTCCATAGGAATTGTAATTGTATTGCCATTTATATCATTATAAGTAATTTCCATTCCCGCAAGTGGATTAAATGTGCCAGTAATATCCACTTCGTCATCTGCTACGATTTCGTCGTTTATGGTAATTCTAAACTTTAATTGTGCATACTTTATTGCGGGGTCGCTATATTTCAATTCTGGAACATCACTTGTTTTTAAAATTAAACTAGGAATATTCCATTTAATATTTTTATCTCCGTCTACCAATTCATATGTACTTCCCTTTGCTTCAATGTTCATAAAATCGTCAGCATCTACTTCTAATCCAGAAGTTAAACAAGTGGGAGACGATCCATCTCTGACTGCAGAAATAATACTTGCAGCTATACTTTCAAAAGCCTGACCTAAGCTAGCCGGATCTGAATTGTAAGCATGACCTGGACTTGCCATTTGATTTAATATTGGAGTTCCAGTTGGACCTGCCGATAGTGCAACTGTATACATGGTTGCATTACTTTTTGCAAATCCCGCTTCTGCTATGGCAGAGTTACCGTGGTTATAATACTTGGCGGTAGCATATCTATAACGCAAATCGCTACCACTACCAATTCTCTCATTAAGGTATGCACCTTCGGGAACTGCAGAACTAGTTTCACTATTTGAACCCCAGGGAATTAAATAATTATCAGGATTGTTAATTCGAAAACTATAAGTTGGTTCCCCATCAGATAGGAAAACGATATTCTTATAATCTGCATTAGAACCTGATAAGATTTCTCTAGCACGTCTTACTCCAGCTTGGGTATAAGTTCCTCCACTTGCATTAAGTCCGTTTACAGCACTTTTTAGTGCACTGACATCATTTGTCAAACCTTGACGCGTATTCACTGCCCCTTCAAAACTTACTACCGCAATTCTAG
>JAEZYW010000186.1 GCA_023418835.1 Bacillota bacterium
TTCTAGCTCAGACTGAAGACAAAGGTCTCGATAAAGTTTGTCTAGACTCTCTAGCTTTTTTTAGACACAAAAAAGACCGATTCTTATAAATAATGATAATTCCTAGAATCGGTCTTAAAAACCTTCCAAGCTACACAGTGTTTCTTTGATCGTATCTATCACCTATTTTACCTTTCTTATGATTAATTAATTGTTCGTATCTTCAATTAATCACCGGTTTATTAATTTGAGTCTTTTTAAGTGTCTTTGGATCTCTTCTTCAATTACTTAATTCTTTATTTCTATATTCCACGAGTTTTTTGTTTTGCCATTTGTAATATTTCCCGAATTGTAGAATTTCTTCTCTTCAGATATTCAACCTTCAACTCAGATTTATTCTCAATTTATTTATTTCCATTTGGTTTTCTAAAATTCTTAATCCCAAAACTTTAAAACTTTCAGTTAGTAAAATTTTGTACGACTAACAATTTCTAAAACCGAAACTTCAATAACAAATCTTAAATTTCCAATCCTTAGACCAAATTGTCATCTTTAAAGATTCAATACTAAAATTTTTCGTGATCCACAAATCACAATGTCTAAACTCACAGATATGAAATTCAAAGCTAAACTAATAATCTCTACTTATTAATAGTTACTCTAAACCTTCAGAATATAAGCCATTCTGCAATCTATGATAAACTGTTTAGCACAATATTTAATTGTGTACCGCTCTCAATTCCCAGTTTTTTGCAATTGAGAGGAATTCCAATAGCTTACCTTAAAAACATCATCATCCTCTAGTCACTATCGCCTAATGTTTAGGCATAGATTTTTATGATATTCTCAGTGTAGCTTGGTCCGGTTTTTAATTACAAAGAGTTTTTATTTCTTTGTATATATATTATACCATGAAAAAACGTTTTCAAACATATTTTTTAAAAATTTTTTTATTTTTTTGATTTATTTTTCTATCCAAAGAAAAAGGCCTTAATAACTCATTTTATCCACTTCTAAATGACAAAATAATTATCTTGGCCTAAATTTTTATTTATAAATTTGTGTAATTAATAATTTTTTTCTAAAAATCTGTATAATTCATTAAAAGCCCTTCTTCTGTGACTAATTTGGTTTTTCTCATGGGTTCCTAGTTGGGCAAAAGTTTTGTCATATCCTTCAGGAATAAATAGTGGATCGTATCCAAAACCTTCGTTCCCTTGAAGCTCTTCAGAAATTTTTCCCTTTAATATCCCACTTACAAATTGCGGTTCTTTTCCGTCTTCAACTAAAGCGATTACAGTCCTAAACTCGCAGGTTCTCTCTTCAAGGGGTACTCCCTTTAATTTTTCCAACATCAAAGCATTGTTTGCCTCGTCGTCGTGGTCTCTTCCTGCAAATCTAGAAGTGTGAACTCCTGGATCTCCATTTAAATAGTCTACAAATAAACCTGTATCGTCTGAAATTACAATATATTCAGGGCCTATTAAGTCTTTAAGTCCTTGGGCTTTCAAAAGGGCATTTCCTTCTAAAGTATTTTCAGTTTCCTCCACGTCAAAGTCCTCTTGGCCAACTTCTGATTTGGGAAGGACTTGGATATTTAAATCTCCTATTATTTCTTTTATCTTTTCTATTTTATGCTTGTTATTCGATGCTAAAACTATTTTTTTCATTATTAATGTCCTCTATAAAATCTTCTAGTTCAAATTTTTGATCATAGATTATTTCATTCACGCCTGATTTCGCTAAATCCAATAATCCCATAAATTCTTCTTGTGAATAAGTTCCCTGTTCTGCTGAACTTTGAATTTCTATAAATTCCCCTTTTTCGTTCATAATGACATTCATATCCACTTGAGCCCTTGAATCTTCTTGGTAGTTTAAGTCCAACAACAATTCGTCTTGAACTTTTCCCACGCTTATAGCCCCTAAGAAAAACTTAATTGGAAATTCTTTTAAATTTTCTTTTTTGTATAACTTATAGACCGCATCGTATAAGGCAACAAACCCGCCAGAAATCGCAGCGCATCTAGTTCCTCCGTCTGCTTGAATGACGTCTACATCTATCCAAATAGTCCTTTCTCCAATTTTCGTAAGGTCTATACAAGTTCTCAAAGCTCTTCCTATCAACCTTTGGATCTCAATACCCCTTCCGTCTTGTTTTCCCCTAGTAGAATCCCTTTGTTTTCTTTGTGAAGTGGACCCTGGAAGCATGGAATATTCACAGGTTAACCATCCTTGGTTAGTGCCTTTTAAAAAGATTGGAACTTTATTTTCAATCATTGCAGTGATTATTATTTTAGTTTTTCCCATCTCAATTAAAACGCTACCGTCTGGATATTCCAAAAAGTTTCTCTTTATATTTAGCCTTCTCAATTCGTCATGATTTCTTCCATCTATTCTCATTTTATTTCTTAAAGAATCCTCCAGTCCATTGTTTGATGCTGTTTACTGTAATAAACGAGTTAGGAACTAATTTTTTTGTTATATACCTCAATTTATTATATTCTTTTCTTCCAACTACCGCTATTAAAACGGAATTTCTACTTTCATAACCCCGTCCTTCTAGAATTGTAACACCATATCCCCTTTTTCTCAAAGCTTCTGTCAATTCCCTTTCATTTACTTGGGGGACAATTATTTGAACGCTGATATATCCTAGGGCAAGTCTATCTTCAATGCTAATCCCCACAAAGTTTCCAGCAGCAAATCCCAATCCATATGCTATTACATTAAAAATATTGTCCATACTTTGCATTAGGGTATTTAGGATAATAATATATATTACTACTTCAAAAAAACCCAATATGGCAGTTGGAATTTTTCTTCCTTGAACTACCAAGATTGTACGAAGAGTGGATAGAGTAACGTCACATATCCTAGAAAAAAATATTAATAAGTAAGTCAATTTACACCTCTGTATTTATTAAATCTAAACCTTTTTCATTATATCAAATTATCTTATCTATTCAAATAATTCCTTACTATCTCACAAAAATGTCATCTGGGTGTAATGATCTTCAATCAAATTTGAAACGCTTAGTCCTATTAGTCTCACATGTTGATCTAAGGGCAATTCTTCCAATAAACCTTTAGCTATTGAGTAAATAACTTTTTCTGAATTGGTGTAGTTGTCCATAGTAAAAGCCTTAGTATGGGAGGAAAAATCTTCGTATTTTAACTTGATATTTATCGTCTTTCCCTTTATCTCCTTTAACTTCATGTCCTGAGAAATTTCTTTTGCATAAGATTGGAGCATCCTTTTTAAAACTTCTTTATCTCTGATTTCTCTAAAGGTTCGCTCAGTTCCAATCGACTTTCTTTCCCGATGGGGATTTACAACTCTAGAGTCTTCACCCCTTACCCTTTGATAAACTTCCCGTCCATGTTTTCCCAAAAATTTTATTAAAAACTCTTCTGATAAATTCATTAGATCTGAAATAGTGTAAACTCCAATGTTGTTAAATTTCTTTTCAGATTTTCTTCCTATGCCGTAGACTTTCCCAATTGATAAAGGTAGTAGTATTTCAGGTATCATCTCCCGGGTTATAATCGTCAGTCCTTCAGGCTTTTCCCAATCAGAAGCTAATTTTGCCAAAAATTTGTTATAGGAAATTCCAAAACTCATAGTCAAACCAATCTCGTCTTTTACTCTTTTTCTAATGTAATTGACAATCTCTAAGGGAGTTTTTCCTACACTTGAAACGTCGAGAAAGGCTTCGTCTATGGAAAGTTTTTCTACGAGATCAGTGACTTCGTATAGAATTTTAAATACCTCTTTGGAAACTTCTGAATACCTATCTTTTCTAGTTCTTAAATAAATCCCATGAGGGCATCTTTGTCTAGCTTTAAATAAGGGCATGGCCGAATGAATTCCATATTTTCTAGCTTCATAATTTGCAGTAGTAACGATTCCTCTCCTGCTAGTTCCTCCAACAATAACGGGCTTTCCCTTTAAAGAAGGATTGTCTAGTTCTTCTACGGCAGCATAAAAAGCGTCCATATCCAAATGAATAATATTTAATCCTTCCCAGTTCATATTAATCAACCCTCAATTCCAATACAAAAAATTCAATTCTTTAAACTTAACGTTGAAATAAAATCGTATATCGCCTTTTCCCTTTGAATTCCCTTTAAAAAAACTTCCCAATCGTCAATTAAACAATCGTGGGTCTTTCTCTTTTCGTCCTTAACCTCGTCAAATACAAAATCCCTCATATAATAAAAATTGTTCCACCTTTTGTGTTCCAATGCCGTCATATAGTTCATAAAGGGATCTGCTTCTATAATATCAACTTGCTTGGATACAGAGTTGTTTTCAATTCTTTCTTCCCAATAATCTATTATCTCTTTCACAGAAGTTGGGGGATCGTCTATCTCTGCAAATTTTTCTAAAAGCAAAATTTTAGTTTTTTCATGGGCGCTTTGATACATACTGGATTCCTTTTTTATATTGGAAAGTAAGCTCCACTGTTCTTCTTTTGAAGTGGTGGGCTTTTCCCATCCCAATAAATCAGCAGTGATTTCGTTGTAATAGGCGTTAAATTTCTTTGCTTTTTCAAGTAAACTCTCGTCGATTATTATATCCTTAGTTAAAACTTCCTTGGGATTTCCAAACACGGTTATGTCATTGTGGCGAAGGGATAGGCCTTCTACTAAAGTTTCGATGACGTCAAACTCCTTAGAGTATATTGCAATTGGTAAATCTGGAATAAAATCAATCACTCTGTCGATTTTTAAAATGTTTTCATAAATATCCTCTGAGGCAAACAAGACTCCGCTAAAGGGTTCTTTTTCGTGGGAAATTTTTACTAACTCTCCAATTTCCCTTTCGCTATCTAAATCAATTAACTTATAATCCATTACCTTGTCTATCATTGTCTTGTAGTCGTTATATTTATCAAATTTTTTCGTCGCGTCCTTGTCAATTATCGTAACTTTCAAATCTTCCAAGGGATTTATTGTCAACAAATTTGAAGCTTGGTTTAAAAACTGTTCTCCCAAACTTGAAAAGCCAATTATAAGCAAATTGTAAGTTCCGATTTCTTTAGATATATCTAGGGCGGAGTCAAATTTTTTCCCACTAAAGGATTTTTCCAATCCCTTTGGCAAATTAAAATTAAAATTAGAATTTTCCAATAAATCCTTTATTAGAAGTTCTTCAACGCTAAAGTAATGGATGTCAAACTTTTCCAACTCATCCATTTTAAGCTCCACCATTTCCTTTATTCTATAATTTGAAGTCTCTAGATATAATTCCACCTCTTCTTCTCTTTTGGGCATCATGGCATTTAGAGCCGATACGTAACCATAGCTTCTAGGTTCTTCTTCAAAAGATATTATAATTCCCAAATCTCCAACTTTTTTATCTTGAATTTTAAGCTTATTTATCTCGTTGTGGGGATTGCTATAATCTAGTCGAATCACTTCCACTTCCAACTCTTCTAAACGCTTTTCGTCAAACTTATCTCCTTCGTCCAATAAGGAATAGATTCTAGTTCCTGGCATATCTTTTTGAAGGTTTTTAATAAAAGTTATTGCATTTTCATTTCCACCCATGACTACTAGGTGTTTTCTTCCTAAGTGATAGAAACTCAAGTTTACAGCCTTATACAGCCTATCGAAAATAGAAAAAATTCCAACCATAGTAGATAAAGGTGCCATCCAAATTGCAAGTTCGTAAGCAATGGGCGCCTCATTTAATAGTCCATTTGTCGGGAAAAAGGTAAATAATTTCATCACCGATATGACTATTACAGTTATCTCTTTGTAAATATTTGAATAGTTTCCATGATAAAGTTGATAGGAACCTACAATGCTAAGAAACATTGAAATTACAAAAAATGGGGTTCTGATTTTTCTCAAATAATATAAAAGCTTATTTCTCATCTTCCACCGTCCTAGATATTAAGCCGATATTTTCTCTCTCTTCAGAAGTTAACTCTCTGCCTCCAGCTCTATTTGTCGCCATCTCTTCAAGTTCCTCTTTAGAGTAAAATTCCGTTATTACGATAACGTCTTCCGAATAATCGTAGGC
>JAEZYW010000024.1 GCA_023418835.1 Bacillota bacterium
CGTCATACTACTTCTTCATTATACAAAAATAGTGCAAGATAGGAATTACTTCCTTTCTTACACTATTTATGGTACTAAAAAGGTGGAAGACGAAAAACTCTTATTCAATCCGCCTTCTGACCACGTATTTTCTCAAGGCGATGTACTCTTAGTATTGGGTCGAGAAGAACAAGTGGAAAAATTAATGGATTTAGCTACTAAAAATTTATAAAAATAAAGGATCAACTTTTCAGTCAAATCCCTTATTTAAAATTATTCAGTGTCTTTTTTCTTTTTGATAATTGTATCTGAGTTTCTTTTATCCGCAATCTCTTCTGCTCTTATTTGGGCAGATTTTTTTGTCTCGTGAACGCTATCTGCTCTTTTAGCTCCCTTAGAAATTACTTTCCAGACTTTTTCGTCATGATCGTACTGGACCAAAATGTCTGAGTCTTGGAGATGGGCTGAGCTATCTTCACTTTTTTTGTGATCAGTTATGTCTTTTTTTCTTAAATCTTTTACCTCTTTTTCAGTGGCATCTTCCGCCCACTCTTTTGCCTGATTTATTGCTATTGGAATTGCCCTACTTTCATCGTATCCATCAGCCACCATTGCATTTGCAATGTCAATTGCTTTAATTCTAACCTCTTCTTCTAAATTTTTCATAGAAGGAGGATAATCATTTTTTGTCCAAGGCATATTAATACCTCCTTATTAATTTTGTGTTATTGTTTTGCCCACAAATTAAATTTTAAAACTAAAAATTGACATCTTTTTAAGATGTCAATTTTTTATATTTGTATTAAATGCCTTTATTTACAATCTCTTGGCTAACCTCAAGTTCTTTTAATGGACTACTAACGTCCTTAAAAAAAACTTATCTTTGCCGTTTTTAATTATAAATAATATTGACCCAACGCATCAGCTCCTAGAATTGCACTGCAAACTTTTTCTGGAGTTACTTCAAATGGCATATTGTAGATAGATTCTCCCTCTGCACAAGCAGCTTCTGCCACTTTCATAATTTTTTCTTTAGAAACTTCTTCAACTCCCAATTCTTCTAAAGTCACAGGTAATTCCATCTCTATCATAAATTCTATTATCTCTTCTAGTTCATCTAGTGGAGCATCTTCTAAAACTAATTGGGCAAGAGTTCCGAAAGCAACTTTTTCCCCATGGTACATATGGTGACACTCTTCAAGTACTGTAAGTCCATTGTGAATAGAGTGAGCTGCCGCTAAACCACCAGATTCAAATCCAATACCACTTAATAAAGTGTTTGCTTCAATAATTTTTTCCACTGATTCAGTACAAGCCCCTGCTTCTAAAGCTAATTTAGATTTTAAGCCTTCAGATAGAAGTATTTCAAAACACAACTCTGCCAATGCCATTGCAGCTTCTGTCGTTTTTCCTCCAGCTATTGTAATAGCATCTGATGCTTTACAAGCCCTTGCTTCATAATAAGTTGCTAGAGCATCGCCGATTCCAGAAACACTTAGTCTTGCCGGTGATTTAGAAATTATTTCTGTATCCATAAGGACAATGTCGGGATTTGATTTTAGGAATAAATACTTATCAAATACTCCCTCTTCAGTATATAAAACGGAAAGTGCGCTACAAGGTGCATCAGTAGATGCTATTGTTGGGCAAATTGCAACAGGTATATCGTTGTAATAAGCCACTGCTTTTGCTGTATCTGCAATTTTACCACCGCCCACTCCGATGATTAAATCACTTTTTTTATCTTCTAGAATTTTTTCTATTCTTTCAATTTCTACAGATGAGCATTCTCCATTAAAATATTCAAAATGATATTGGCAATCTAGATCTTTAAAACTGTTTTCTATCATTTCCCCATTTCTTTTATAACCAGATTCACTGATTAAAACTAAGAAATTACTTCCCAACTTTGAAACATGAGAACCTAAATTTTTTAACTCTCCTGCTCCTTGCACATATTTATTCGGACTAATTAATATCTTTGCCATAACTTCCTCCTGATTAGATTTTAACGTTAATTCTGTATCGTTTATATTTTAACTCTTAGAAGATTTTTATTCAATAGAACAGCGAGGTTTTATAAAAATTCAGTAATTATTTACTAAATATCATTGAAATAATTATTATTTTAATCCCTAGTAAAACAGTTGCATATGTTTATTTAAAAGGGTATAATATAAAAAGAAAAATAAGAGGGAGGCAATTTTATGGAATATACAAAAGATATGTTAATTGGTGACATAATTAGAAGTAATCCAGAAACTATTGGCGTATTGATGCAACATGGTATGGCATGTGTTGGATGCCCATCTAGCCAAATGGAATCAATTGAAGAAGCTGCAATGGTTCACGGATTAGACTTAAATAAATTGATGGATGATTTAAACAAATTATCTGAATAATTAAAATAAAAGGATACTTTAAATAGTATCCTTTTTTTATTAAATGAGAATAGCTTATTCCCTATTTGTTTTAGAATATTTTTTATTTAATTTATATAAACCATATCCAGTGTATATTATTAACACAACATACAACCAAAATAGTCCAATGAATACTTTGTTTATTAAAAAATAGTTTTCTCCTCTTAAAAAATTTTGTACTTGTGGCAAAAATACAGCTATAAATATAACTATCAAGGGTAAAAGCCTAGTAAGAAAAACTCTATTGACCAGTCCCAATCTCGATTCATTGTCGGAAAAAATTTCAATATTACTTTCTTTTCCATCCTTTCTAAAATATGACCAGCCAAGAAAATCCAGCAAATATTCCCAGCCGTAATCTTGAAACATCGTAACATATTCATCTTTTTGATCCCTTTTGTAACCGGAATAGTCCAATCGATATACTACATCTTCAGGTTTTCCCTTTCTAAATTTATAAAAACCTGGAAAAGTTACATTTTCTAAGTGATATCCTTGATTGGCCATTTTTCTTAGATATATTTCTTCTTTTTCGTAATCAGAAATAGTGAAGATTTTAAATTTTGTAATTGTCTTATTTTCCATTTATAAATTCTCCCTTACTATTTTTGTATAATCTCTCTATTCTATCTAATTCTAAGTTCAAAATTTTTCTTCCTAAATCACTTATTATATAAAATTTTCGTTTTTGTTCTTCTTTGACAAATTCTATTAATTTGTCTTTTTCCATTTTGGAAAGAGTTCCATACATTGTGCCAGGACTTATAGAAACTTCTCCCCCTGTCATTTTATTTACAACTTGTCCAATGTTGTACCCATGCATTTCTTCTTGGAGACAGTATAAAATGTAAAAACCTGTCTCGGTCATGGGCACATAGATTCTTTTTATTCTGTCTTCCATATCGACCTCCATTGTACCTCTATGTATCGAACCTCGATGTAATTATATTATATCGAGCCTCGATATAGTTGTCAATTATAAAAATAAACTTTACATTTATTTTAAGATTAAAATAAAAATCCCCCAGTATAAAAACTGAGGGCTTTTAAAGAATAAATCTCTCTACTAATCTATTATTATTAAATTTATACTAAAGTATATCCACGTCTTCTCCTGCTAAGGATTTATTCATACTTCTAACTGCACAGAATTTTCCACACATGGAGCAAGTATCTTCGTGTTCTGGTTTTCTATCGTCTCTGATTTTTCTCGCATGGTCTGGGTCAATTGCATATTCAAATTGTTTTTCCCAATTTAATTCCCTTCTAGCTTCTGACATTTTGTCGTCTATCTCCCTAGCATTTCTTACTCCCTTTGCAATATCTGCTGCGTGGGCTGCAATTTTCGATGCAATAATTCCCTGTTTAACATCCTCTAGGTTTGGAAGGGCCAAGTGTTCTGCCGGTGTCACATAACATAAGAAGGCTGCACCGTGGCTTGCTGCAATGGCTCCTCCAATAGCTGCAGTTATGTGGTCATATCCTGGCGCTATATCAGTTACCAAAGGTCCCAAAACGTAAAATGGCGCTCCGTTACATAAAGTTTCTTGGATTTTCATATTTGCAGCAATTTGATCTATTGGCATATGTCCAGGTCCTTCTACTAAAACTTGAACGTCTTTCTCCCAAGCTCTCTTTGTAAGTTCTCCCAAGCGAACTAATTCTTCAATTTGACAAACGTCAGATGCATCTGCTAGAGAACCTGGTCTACAAGCATCTCCTAAAGAAATTGTAACGTCGTATTCTCGACAAATTTCCAATATTTCGTCGTAGTATTCATAAAAGGGATTTTCCTCTCCTGTCATGCTCATCCAAGCAAATACTAGAGAGCCACCCCTTGAAACGATATTTGTCATTCGTTTGTGTTTTTTTATTTGCTCAATTGTGTTTCTAGTAATTCCACAGTGGAGAGTGACAAAATCCACTCCGTCTTCTGCGTGATTTCTTATAACTTCGATAAAGTCCTTTCCACTCAGGGTTTTAAGATCCCTTTGGTAGTGGATTACCGAGTCGTATATTGGTACAGTTCCTAACATTGCACTGCACTCTTCAAC
>JAEZYW010000015.1 GCA_023418835.1 Bacillota bacterium
CAAGGAAATAGAAGATTATAGAAAAAAAGTGTCTATTGATTTAACAAAATCAATTAGACCGGATCTAATAGACAAATAATATATATGAAATTAGGAGGTTAGTATGGATATAATAAATATGCTGGAACAAGAACAGCTAAAAGAAGAACTTACTCAATTTAAAGTTGGGGATACAATAAGAGTAAACTATAGAATTATAGAAGGCTCAAGAGAAAGAGTTCAAGCATTTGAAGGAATTGTAATAAAAATCCAAGGTAGTGGCATTAAAACTACATTTACAGTAAGAAGAATTTCTTATGGTGTTGGTGTTGAAAGAACTTTCTTATTACATTCTCCAAGAATTGCTAGCATTGAAAAAGTAAGAAGCGGTAAAGTAAGAAGAGCTAAATTATTCTACTTAAGAGACAGAGTAGGTAAGAGTGCAAGAGTTAAAGAAAGAAAATCTTATTAAATTGAACTGTTTTAAGGATTATGTTATAATTTACTAGGTAAAACAATCACATAGACTGATGGCTTAGGAGTTGCCAAAATGGTCCCTATCCCAAAAGATGACTATGGTAGAATTTAAAAACACAGGAGGAAATATGTCAGTAATATCAATGAAATCACTGCTTGAAGCAGGAGTACACTTTGGACATCAAACTAGAAGATGGAATCCAAAGATGGCAAAATTTATTTTTACAGAAAGAAACGGAATCTATATAATAGATTTACAAAAAACTGTTGTAGAAATTGAAAAAGCATATGCTTTTATGAGAGAAGTAGTAGCAGAAGGTGGAGAAGTTCTTTTTGTAGGAACAAAAAAACAAGCTCAAGAATCAATTGAATCAGAAGCTAAAAGATCTGGTATGCACTATATTAACCAAAGATGGTTAGGTGGACTTTTAACTAACTTTGAAACAATTAAAAAGAGAATTGATAGACTTCACGAATTAAATAGAATGGAAGAAGACGGTTCTATCAACGTTTTTCCAAAAAATGAAATTCTAAAGATGTTAGCTGAAAGGGATAAGTTAGAAAAATTCCTAGGTGGAATTAAAGACATGAAGAGAATACCAGATATTCTTTATATTGTAGATCCTAAAAAAGAAAACATCGCTGTTAGAGAAGCTCAAATTTTGGGAATTCCAACAATAGCAATAATAGATACTAACTGTGATCCAGATGAAATTGATTATCCAATTCCAGGAAATGATGATGCAATTAGAGCTGTAAAATTAATTACAAAGACTATAGCTGATGCCATCATTGAAGGAAAAGATGGAGAAATAACATTTGACGAAGAATCTTCTTCTAATGATGAAATGATTGCTGAAGATGAAATCTTTGAAGAAGATTTAGAAGAAACTGAAGAAGACATTGAAGATGAAGAATTCGACAATGACTTTGAAGAAGACACAGAAGAAGCTCAAGAATAATTAATTAAGAGTTCTTTTAAAGGAACTCTTATTTTAAAGTAAATAAGGAGGATAATATGGAAATTACTGCTGCATTAGTTAAAGAATTAAGAGACATCACTGGTGCTGGAATGATGGATTGTAAAAAAGCTCTAGTAGAAAATAATGGAGACCTTGAAAAATCAATTGATTGGTTGAGAGAAAAAGGAATCTCTAGCGTACAAAAAAAATCTGATAGAATTGCTTCAGAAGGTTTAGTAGAATCTTATATTCACGGAGGAAGAATCGGAGTATTGGTAGAAGTTAACTCTGAAACAGACTTTGTGGCTAAAAACGACGAATTCCAACAATTCTGTAAAGATATAGCAATGCAAGTTGCTGCTGCAAATCCAAAATATCTTTCAAGAGAAGAAGTTCCAAGTGAAGAATTGGAAAGAGAAAAAGAAGTTTTAAAACAACAAGCACTAAACGAAGGTAAACCAGAACATATTGTTGAAAAAATGGTTGAAGGTAGATTAGAAAAATTCTATGAAGAAATTGTACTTTTAGATCAAAAATTTATTAAAGATACAGACGTTACAATTGGAGAGCTTCTTACTAATCTAGCTGCTAAAATTGGTGAAAATTTAAGAATTAGAAGATTTGTTAGATATGAACTAGGCGAAGGACTGGAAAAAAGAGAAGAGGATTTTGCTGAAGAAGTTGCTAAACAAATTGGCCAATAAAGGGGTGTTTCAGTGCAGCCTAAATTTAAAAGAATTGTATTAAAATTAAGTGGAGAAGCCCTTGCTGGGAATAAGCAAATGGGTGTAGACATTGACACTATGACTACTATTGCCAATGAAATAAAAAGAGTAGTTGATTTGGGAGTAGAAGTCAGTATAGTTGTCGGTGGGGGAAATTTCTGGAGAGGTAGAGATGCCAGACTAGACGATAGAGCAGCATCAGACTACGTAGGAATGTTAGGAACCGTAATGAACGCAATTGCATTACAAGACTCTTTGGAAAAAATCGGAGTAGTAACCCGTGTTCAATCAGCCATTGAAATGAGGGCAGTAGCTGAGCCTTATATTAGAAGAAGGGCTATTAGACATCTTGAAAAAAAACGAGTTGTAATTTTTGCTGCTGGTTCAGGTAATCCATTCTTTTCAACAGACACAACGGCTGCTTTGAGAGCTGCTGAGATAGATGCTGATGTAATTCTTTTAGCTAAAAAAGGTACTGATGGAATTTATTCATCAGATCCCAATGTTGATCCTAATTCAAAGAAATTTGATACTTTAAATTACAAAGATATATTAACTTTAGATTTAAAAATTATGGATGCTACGGCAACTTCTCTTTGTATGGACAATGATATTCCTTTAATTGTATTTGGAATAGATAAACCCAGTAATATATATGACGTCATAGTAGGTAAAGATATTGGAACTATTGTAAAAGAAGGAGTGTAGAAATGAATACTTTTTTGAATCCTTTTGAAGAAAAAATGAAAATGAGTGTTTCTGTTTATACCGAGGAATTAAAATCTGTGAGAGCAGGAAGAGCAAATCCTGCTATATTAGATAAAATAACAGTGCCATATTATGGAGTTGATACACCACTTAATCAAGTTGCAGGAATATCCGTTCCTGAGGCTAGATTGATTACAATTCAACCATGGGATGCAAGCATTATCGGAGAAATTGAAAAAGCTATACAAAGATCTGACATTGGAATAAATCCTTCTAACGATGGTAAAGTTGTTAGATTAGCAATACCACCTCTTACTACTGAAAGAAGAGAAGATCTTACTAAACAAGTTAGCGGATATGGAGAAAATGCTAAAGTTTCTATAAGAAACATTCGTAGAGACGCAATGGAGCAAGTTAAAAAACTAGAAAAAGATGGGGATATTTCCGAAGATGACAAAAGAACTATTGAAGGAGATATTCAAGATTTGACTGATAAATACGTCAAAGAAATAGATGAAATTACTAGTAGAAAACAAGACGAAATAATGGAAATCTAAACTAAAGCCAAGATGAATCTTGGCTTTTTTTATGGAATAAATTATATATTTGTATTATAATCTATGATATGAATAGTAATGAAAATTTATTAAATGAAATAGATTTAAACCGATTGCCTAAACACATAGCCATAATTATGGACGGAAATGGAAGATGGGCTCAAAAGAGAAACAGCATCAGATCTCTGGGTCATCTAGAAGGAGCCAATAGGGTAGTAGAAATAGTTAGAACTTCTTCTAATTTGGGTATTGAGGTTTTGTCTTTATTTGCATTTTCCAAAGAAAATTGGAAGCGTCCTGTAGACGAAGTTGAAAAAATAATGTTTTTAGTTGTAAAATTTATTGATAATTACATTGATGAACTTCATGCCAATAACGTAAGGCTTAAAGTCTTAGGAGATATTGATGAACTTCCAAAGAAGACTTTGGATAAAGTAAATTATGCAATAGATAAAACTAAAAACAATTCCGGTATGATCTTAAATATATGTTTAAATTATGGAAGTCGACAAGAAATTTTAATGGCAGTTAAAGAATTATTGTCACAATACCAAAATAAGAATTTAGATGAAATAAATAAATTAACTCTTAAAGATTTAGAGAATTCTTTGTTTACAAAAGAAAATTCAGATGTGGACCTCTTAATTAGACCAAGTGGTGAGCTTAGAATAAGCAATTTTTTATTATATCAAATAGCTTATGCTGAATTGTATTTTAGCGACGTTCTTTGGCCTGATTTTACTGCAAAAGAGCTTTACAAGTCTATAATAGACTATCAAAAAAGAGATAGAAGGTTTGGAGGAATTTAATTGTCAGAATTCTGGATACGAATTATAGCTTCAATATTGGGGTTACTGTTATTAGGGGCAGTGCTTTATTTTAATGGAATTATTATAAATATTGCAGTATTCTTTTTGATTTCTATAGGACTTTTCGAAATGAGAAATGCTCTTTTAAAGTTAGATATAGATTTAAAGAGACCCTATTTAATTTTGGTGCCTTTATTTGTTTCCTTAGATTTGTATTTCAATAAAAATATTACACTTTCTATATTTTTTATTATGGGAATATGTCTCTTTGATTTATTATTTTATAGGAATAATATTTTAAATGTAGCAGCACTTTGCTTTTCCTTATTTTATTTAGTATTGGGATTTTCATCAATTATATTAATTAATAATCCAATTTTAATTGGGTTGATTTTTATAATAGCGTTTTCTACAGATAGTTTTGCCTATTTAGTTGGTATCACTTTGGGTAAACACAAATTGATACCAGATGTAAGTCCTAAGAAGTCTATTGAAGGCTCTATCGGGGGAATTGTTGGTACAATAATAATTTCTTCTTTTTATCTTTCATATTTTGGTATTGGAAATTTGCCATTTAATATAATTTTAGGTTTTCTAGGATCAATTATAGCTCAGTGTGGGGATTTAATTGCTTCTAGAATCAAAAGGGATACAGGAATTAAAGACTTTGGAAACTTAATACCAGGTCATGGTGGAGTTTTAGATCGATTTGACTCAGTTATTCTTGTGGCACCTTTGATTATGATTTTGTACTTATACTTTTATTAAGGAGTAATTAATGTCTATAATATATTCAATATTTATTTTTTTGTTAGTAATTTTAGTCCATGAATTTGGACATTTTATAGTGGCGAAATTAAATGGGATTCTCGTAAATGAGTTTTCCATAGGTATGGGTCCTGAAATTTTTTCCTTTAAAGGAGAGGAAACTCAATACTCTCTAAGAGCCCTTCCAATTGGGGGTTATGTTGCAATGGAAGGAGAAGAAGAGGAATCAAATAATCCTAGAAGTTTTAACAATGCATCACCCATAAGAAGAATTTTAGTAATAGCTGCGGGAGCAGTTATGAATTTTATATTGGCAATTATTTTATTTGCCGTTGTATTTTTAAATCTTGGAGTTCCTAGTACAACAATTGAATCTACTACTCCAAATTCTCCGGCGGAAATAGCTGGAATATCTTCTGGAGATACAATCGTATCTATCGATAACAAAAGAATTGAAGAATGGGCTGATGTTTCACGAACCTTAAACGAGGAGAAAAAAGAAACTGTTTTAGTAGAATTGTTAAGAAAGGGAGAACTTCTAACAATTGAGGTAAATCCAATAGAAGACGATGGAAATATAATTATTGGAGTTGTTCCTGGAAGAAAACCAATTACTGGAGTCATAAGTGCTTCTGTTTCTCAAACGGTAGAAGTAGTTAAAGGAGTATTTAATTTTATATCTGAACTGGTAAGTGGTAAAGCTAGCGTTTCAGAATTAAGCGGGCCCGTTGGAATAGTAAGACATATTGGCAGACAATCTAGCAGTGGGCTTATGTCTTTGCTATTTATAGCAGGAGTTATAAGTGCAAATTTAGGAGCATTTAACTTACTTCCTTTTCCTGCATTAGATGGGGGAACAATAATTATTACACTTATAGAAATGGTAACTAGAAAAGAATTTCCTGAAAAAATAAAAATGACCATAAATCTAATTGGTTTAACATTACTCTTCTCTTTAATACTTTATGTTACTATTTTTAATGACATCTTAAATCCAAGGATATGATTTCGGAGGAATTATGAATTTAACTAATACTATAAATGTAGGTGGAGTTAAAATTGGGGGAGGAAATCCTATCTCAATTCAATCCATGACCAATACTAAAACTCAAGATACCAAGACTACAATCGACCAAATTCTCGCCTTAGAATCAGAAGGGTGTGAATTAATTCGAGTTGCCGTTTCCAGCGAAGAAGACGCTAATGCACTAGTTAAAATCAAAGAAAATATAAACATACCTCTTATAGCTGATATTCAATTTGATTACAAATTAGCCCTTTTATCTGCGAAAAATGGGGCAGATTGTATCAGAATAAATCCAGGTAATATTGGATCTGAATTAAAAGTTAAAGAAGTAATAGATGCTTGTAGTCATTATGACATACCAATTAGAATTGGAGTGAACTCAGGGTCTATCTCCCATGAATTATTGGACAAATATAAAGGAGTAAATGAAGATTCCTTAGTTGAAAGTGCACTTCAAGAAGTTAAAATATTAGAAAAATACAATTTTGATAAAATAAAAATCTCCATCAAAGCAAGTGATGTAAATATGAATATTAATAGCAATCTTAAGTTAAGAAAGCTATTACCATATCCAATTCACCTTGGAGTTACAGAAGCTGGGGGACTTCTTAGAGGAACAGTAAAATCCTCTATTGGAATTGGAACCTTGTTATATATGGGAGTAGGAGATACGATTAGGGTTTCTCTCAGCGACGATCCAGTAGAAGAAATTAAAGTAGCAAAATACATCTTACAATCTTTGGGTTTGAGAAAATTTGGGGTAGAGATTGTTTCTTGTCCTACATGTGCAAGAACGGATATACCTCTAATAAAAATGGTTAAAGATTTAGAAGATAGATTGGGAGAAATAAAGGGAAATAAAAAGATTGCCGTTATGGGATGCGTCGTAAATGGACCTGGCGAGGCTCGTGAGGCTGATTATGGAATTACAGGGATGAACGGTGAAGGCGTGATATTTAAAGACGGCAAGGTAATTGATAGAGTTAGTGAAGAGCATTTAATTGACAGGTTGATCGAACTAGTCAATAGAGAAAGGTAGTAATAGGAGTTATGGAATTATATTTAAAGGGCATCAGAGACATTTTTCCTGACTTAAACCAAGATTATGAAGAAATATTTCTAGAAGAGATAAAAATATTTAAATCCAAAGAGAAAGCTTTAGTCAGTATAACTTCAAAAAACCAAGTCAAAGAAGAACTTTTAATCGAAATTAAAAACAGATTTAACAATAACCTTAAGGAACTCGAAGTTGAAATAGAGTTCTTTAATTTTGACTTAGAAAGTAAAGAAGAACAAATAAGAAATTTTATAGCTAAAGAATTTAACTTAAAGGATTACAGTTTCAAACTAGACATTGAAGACAATAATGTCGATTTAGAGTTATATGAAAAAATAGAAGATGAAAAATTAAATAATCTTTCCCAATTGTGCGATTCAATCGAATGCACTCTCAATTTAAGTTGCAAATTTGAAAACCAAGATATAGAAATTTATTTGGATAAAATTGAAACAGAAGAAAGTGAGCTAGAAAGTAAAATTCAATCTTCTGTAAAGCTAATTGCAAAGAAGGAAAACATTAATCCCATTTCAAATAATGATCCAATTATATATAGAAAAATGCCTAAAAATGTTCCCCCAGAAGTAAATCTATCAGAATTAGATACTGTTTATGGGAACTGTACTACAACGGGTGTTATTTTTAATGTGGAATTTAAAGAAATTTTAAATGGAGAAAAAGAGATTTTAACCATAAGTTATTCTGATTTTACCGAGTCTATTTATACTAAAATCTTTTTAAACAAAGAAGATGTCAATAATTACAAAGAAAGAATAGATGTGGGGATGGGAATAAAGGTAATGGGAGAATTAACTTTTGATACCTTTATTAGATCAAATTATATTAAGCCTTCTTATTTTGAGGTTTATAAAATTCAACCTAGAAGTGATGATAGTCCAGAAAAAAGAATTGAACTTCACTTGCACACAAATATGAGCGCCCAAGACGGAATAACTAAAGCAGACGATTATATTAAAAGGGCAAAGTTTTGGGGTCATGAGGCTATAGCCATAACAGATCATAGCGTTGTTCAAGCTTTTCCTGAAGCTATGAATTCTGGGGCAAAAAATGGCATCAAAATAATATATGGTATGGAGATTAATCTCGTAGACGATTACGAAGAAATAATAAAAGATAGGGAATATCTATCAGACGAAGTGGACAACTTTGTCGTATTTGACGTGGAGACAACTGGTTTTTCTTCTAAAAATGATAAAATAATAGAAATCGGGGCTGTTAAAATCAAAAACGGGGAAATAGTGGATAGTTTTAACACTCTGATAAATCCAGAAGAACCCCTTAAAGATGAGATCATCGCATTAACAGGTATAACCGACTCAATGTTAACTAATCAACCAAAAATAGGAGAAATTATTGGAAAATTTGAAGAATTTATTTCCAATTCTTTGTTAGTTGCCCACAATGCCTCCTTTGACATGGGATTTTTAAAAAGTAATTTTGAAAAAAATGGTTTGATTTTGGAAAAAGCTTATATTGACACTTTAGAATTATCTAGAATTTTCAATCCAAACGTCAGAAGTCATAGTTTAGGAAATGTGGCAAAGCGATACGGAGTATCTCTAGAAAATGCTCACAGGGCAGTAGACGATGCTAGAGCTACAGGAGAAGTATTCTTAAGATTGTTAGATGAAGAATTTGACAAGGAAAGCTTTTCTAATACTTTAAAAAATATAGAGTCCTTAATTTATAAAAGAGAAAAGCATATGGGAGAAACTTTTCATGCCATTGTATTGGCAAAGAACTTGGAAGGGTTGAAAAATCTCTACAAACTCGTATCCTTGTCTCATATAGACTATTTTAATTATTTGCCAAGAGTTCCTAAGTCTATATTAGAAGAACATAGAAGTGGTTTAATTATTAGTAGTGCATGTCAAGACGGGGAAGTATACAGAGGAATAATTAAAAATTATTCGACTGAAAGAATTGACAAAATAGTGGACTTTTATGACTATTTGGAAATACAACCCATTGAAAACAATTTGAATTTAATTCCTGAATATTTTAACAGTAAAGAGGAATTGGAAGAGATCAATCAAAAAATCCTCTCTCTAGGAGATAAACATAATAAATTAGTAGTGGCAACTGGAGATGTTCACTATTTAGATTCGGAATTAAAAGAATCTAGAAAAATATTAAAACATTCTCTAAAGACTAATAGAGGTGAGTACGACAATGATTATTCCTTCCTTAGCACTGAAGAAATGTTACAAGAATTTTCTTATCTCGGAAATAGGGCTTTTGAAGTTGTTGTCAAAAACACCCATCTCATTTCAGATGAAATTGAAGAAATACTTCCGATTCCTAAAGGAACTTTTCCTCCAATCATTGATGGATCAGATGAAATGCTGGAAAAAATGACTATGAAAAGAGCTCATGAAATCTATGGCGAAACTGTTCCAGAAAATATTTTAAATAGAATAAGGATAGAACTGGATGCAATTATTAAAAATGGCTACTCAGTTATGTATATAATTGCACAAAAATTGGTGAAAAAATCCAATGAAGATGGATATCAGGTGGGATCAAGGGGATCCGTTGGCTCGAGTATAGTTGCGACTTTAACGGGAATTACGGAAGTAAATCCATTGCCCCCTCATTATTCTTGTCCTAATTGCCAATACTCTGATTTTATCGATGTACAAAAGACTCAGATTTTTTCAGGTAGTGACTTGCCAGATAAACTTTGCCCTCATTGCTCTACTAATTTAAATAAATTTGGAGACGACATTCCCTTTGAAGTATTCTTAGGATTCGATGGAGACAAAGAACCGGATATTGATTTGAATTTTGCAGGTGAATATCAAACTACGGCACATAAATATACAGAAGAACTATTTGGAAAAGGTAAAGTTTTTAGAGCAGGAACAATAGGAACAATAGCAGATAAAACGGCATATGGTTATGTCTTGAAATATTTAGAAGAAAACCATAAGAGCAAATCCAAAGCTGAAATTGATAGACTTAGCAAAACTTTAGTTGGGATAAAAAGAACTACAGGACAACACGCTGGGGGTATAATGGTAGTTCCAGAATATAAAGATATCCATGACTTTTCGCCAATACAAAAGCCGGCAAATTCTAAAGATAGCGAAGTAACAACTACCCATTTTGCCTATGAAAGTATAAGTGAAAATATATTAAAACTTGACATACTAGGTCACGATGTTCCAAGTATGATTAAGATGATTGAAGAACTAACGGGTACAGACTTTATGAAAGCTCCTTTAAATGACAAAAAGGTTTTAAGTATTTTTAGTTCAGCAGATGCCCTTGAACTAGATGAATCTTTGTGTAATTTACAAGTGGGGACTTTAGGAGTTCCAGAGTTTGGAACAAATTTTGTTCAAAGAATGTTACAGGCGACCAAACCGACTACTTTCGCCGAGTTAGTTCAAATTAGTGGACTGTCCCACGGTACTAATGTTTGGACTGGAAATGCTGAGGAACTAGTAAATACAGGGCAGGCGACGTTAAAAGAAGTAATATCTACTAGAGAAGATATTATGCAGGACTTAATAAATGTTGGTGCAGATAAAAAGTTTGCCTTTTCTATAATGGAAAAAGTTCGTAAAGGTAAAGGTCTCACAATTGAAGAAGAAGAAATAATAGGGCAGTTGGATCTTCCAAGCTGGTATATTGATTCTCTAAACAAAATATCTTATATGTTTCCTAAAGCCCATGCAGTTGCTTATGTAACCATGTCTGTTAGATTAGCATATTACAAGGTCTACTATCCAAGTGCTTTTTATGCAACATATTTAAGCACTAAGTTAGAAAATTTTGATTTGGCGACGATATCCCTTGGTCCCGATGCAATTATAAGAAAACTTAAAGAAATTAAAAGTGGAGATCAAAAATTGACATCAAAAGAAGAAAAAGACATTCCAATATACGAAATTGCATTGGAAATGTATGCAAGGGGTTGCAAATTGGGAAATATTGGACTTTATACTTCTAAAGCCAGTATGTTTACAATTATTGATGATGAAATAATACCACCTTTTAGAGTAGTTCCCAGTTTGGGATTGGCAGTTGCTGAGGCATTGACAGAAGAAAGCAAAAAAGAAGAATTTATTTCTATTGAAGATATAGTACAAAGAACTAGAATTTCCAAGACTTGTACTGAATATTTAAAAAATTTAGGCATCTTAGATGGCATGAGTGAGAGCAATCAATTATCACTATTTTAATCATTCTTTAATAGTTTATAGATAAGGCTTCTAAGTCTTGATTTTTCAACACAAAAGTGATATTATATATAAAATAAATGTTTGAGGGGAGAGAGTGGTTATAGCCACTCTCAATTTTTTGGAGTGAGAGATGAATAGACAAGAACTAATAGAAAAAATAGAAGAAATTGTTATAGATAATGAAATGGAATTAGTTGAAGTAAAAATACAATCTAAAAAGAATCCACTAATTGAAATTATTATTTATAAGAAAGAAGGAGTCAGTCTGGATGATTGCACTAAAATAAGCAGATCCGTTGAAGCAAATATAGATTTGGATAAGATTTTTCCCAATAACTATAATTTAGAAGTAGCATCACCAGGACTAGATAGAAAACTTACAACCCAAGACGACTATAGAAGAAATTTAGACAATTTAGTAGAAGTAAAACTCTATTCCAAAATAAACGATCAAAAGGAATTTGTAGGACTTCTTAAAAATTATGATGAGAATAATATCCAAATAATTGTTGAAGAAGAATTAATAGAAATAGAAATTAATAATATTGCTCTTATGAGACAATATATAGATTTCGGGAGGTAATCGAAATTGAATAAAGAATTTATAATGGCTCTAGAGGAGATTACAAAGGAAAAGGGAATCTCCAAAGACGTAATTTACGACGCTTTAGAAGCCGCGTTGGTATCCAGTTATAAAAAAAATTATGGAACTAACCAAAATGCAAATGTAGAAATTGATAGAGAAACTGGAAATATATCTGTATACGCAGAATTGAAAGTTGTTGCCGATATAGAAGATGAATACAAAGAGATTAGTGTTGAAAAAGCAAAGGCAGAAGACCCGTCTCTAGAAATAGATGACATATATCGAAAAGAAATTACTCCTTCAAAATTTGGAAGAATTGCTGCTCAGACTGCTAAACAAGTAGTAATTCAAAGAATTAAAGATGCAGAAAGAGATGTAATTTATCAAGACTATGTCGATAGAGAAAATGAACTAATAACAGGACAAATACAAAGAATTAATAAGAATGTAATATTTTTTGACTTAGGAAAAACTGAAGCTATTTTGCCACCTTCAGAACAAATAGAAGGGGTAGAATATAAACAAGGTGACAGATTAAAATTATTTGTCTTGGAAGTCAAAAAGACTACTAAAGGTCCACAAATAATTTTATCTAGATCTCATCCTTCTTTGATTAAAAGATTGTTTGAGCTAGAAGTTCCTGAAATTCAAGATGGAGTAGTAGATATATTCTCAATTGCGAGAGAAGCTGGTTCTAGGACTAAGATTGCAGTATTTTCTAAGTCTGAAGACGTGGATCCTTTGGGAGCTTGTGTAGGTTTTAAAGGCTCTAGAGTTAGAGCAATAGTAGATGAACTAGATGACGAAAAGATAGATATAGTAATTTGGGATAAAAAAATTAGAAATTTTATTGCAAATTCTCTTTCTCCTTCTAAAGTAATTGAAGTAGTAGTTAATGAGAGAGATAAATCAGCTTTGGTTATAGTTCCTGATTATCAATTATCCCTTGCTATAGGAAAAGAAGGACAAAACGCTAGATTAGCTGCAAAGTTGACAAATTGGAAAATAGATATTAAATCTGAATCTCAATTTGATGAATATTACGAGAATTTATCTGAAGAAGAACAAGAAAATCTCAACAATCTAATGAACCAAGATCACGATTATTATGAAGAAATAACTTATGATGAAAGTGCTCCTAAGGGAGTTAGCATTGAAGATAAGGAACATTTCGAGGATATTTACGATACTGACGATAAATACAGCTCAGTAAACAAAGAAGAATTTTAGGTGATATTATGAAAACTAAGAAAATTCCTACAAGAAGATGTGTCGGATGTGGAGAAAATATTCCTAAAAAGAATTTATTGAGAATTGTAAAAAATAAAGATAACGAAATATTCTTAGATCCAACGGGTAAGGCAAACGGAAGGGGAGTTTACTTGTGTGATTCTATTGAATGTTTTGAAAAGGCAAGAAAGAATAAAGAATTGGAAAAAAGCTTAAAAAGTAAAATAGATGAGGATATATATGAAGAACTTAAGACTTTAATTTCAAAAGAGTAATTACACTATGGAGGTGTAGCATTTGAGAGTACATGAACTAGCTAAATCATTAAAAATAGATAATAGAGAAGTTGTCAGGATTGGTAAAGAACTTGGACTAGAGGTAGCTAATGCTATGACAGTTCTAGAAGACGAAGATGTGAAAACAATTAGAGATCACTTTAACCAATCTCAAAACAAAGCAACTAAAAAGAAAAGCGCTAATACTAGACCTAGAGTCAACGTGGACGAGATTGAAAAAAGACTTGCTAAACAAGCAAAAGAAAAGGAAGAAAAAGAAATAGAAGAAAAGAAGAAATCTGAAGAAGAAAAGAAAAAAATGCAAGAGGCTAAGCTAGAAAAAGAAAAAGCAGAAATGGCAAAACAAAAAACTGAAAAAGCCAAAGAATCTAAAAAAGAATACACAAAAAGAAAACCTGAAGACTCGACTAAAAAAGATTCTAAAGAAATCTCCAATAGAGGTGAAAAGAAATCTTCGCCTAGACAACGTAAAAGGGATATTCCTGAAAAAGAAACTCCAATCATTCCTACAGAACAGAGTAATAAACAGTTTTCTAAGAAAAAGCAATCTAAAAAGAATGCAAAAAGAGAAGAGAGAAATTTCAGTGATAAGCAAAGACCTAATAACTTTAAAAGAGATTTAACTAAGAAGACAGGTCTTGCAGCTTCAAAACAAAAAGCACAAGCTAGAAAAGAAGATAAACCAAAAGAATCTGGAAGCAGTGTGTATTCAATACAATTCCCAATAACGTTAAAGGAATTCAGCGAAGCAGTTGATAGAACTTCTGCTGAAATTATTACCAAACTTATGGGACTTGGAGTTATGGCTACAATTAATCAAAATCTAGATGAAGAGGTTGTAGAGGTTTTAGCTTTGGAACTTGGTATTGAAATAGAAACGCCAGAGCCAGAAGTTGAAGTGCCAATTTCTGAACAATTTGGATTAGACGTAGAAGATGCCGAGGAAGATTTAGTAAAGAGAGCTCCAGTTGTCACTGTAATGGGACACGTTGACCACGGTAAAACATCTTTACTTGACAAAATTAAGTCTACCAAAGTTACAGCTGGAGAAGCTGGAGGTATTACTCAACATATAGGAGCGTATACAGTAAGGGTAGAAGATGAAAAAATTACTTTTCTAGATACACCTGGACACGAAGCTTTTACTATGATGAGAATGAGAGGTACTCAAGTTACTGATATAGCTATTTTAGTTGTAGCAGCAGATGATGGTGTTATGCCTCAAACAATTGAAGCAATAGCCCATGCTAAAAGTGCTGAAGTTCCAATTATAGTTGCTATAAATAAAATGGATAAACCTGAAGCAAACCCAGAAAAGGTTAAACAAGAACTTATTGAACATGGTTTAGTTGCTGAAGACTGGGGTGGAGATACTATTATGGTACCAGTATCTGCACGTACAGGAGACGGAATAAATGAATTACTAGACATGATATTATTGGTAGCTGAAGTTCAAGAACTAAAAGCTAATCCAAATAGACTTGCAGTTGCATCTATCATTGAAGCTAAACTTGATGTTGGTAAAGGTCCTGTAGCCACTGTATTAGTTCAAAAAGGTACTTTAAGAGTTGGAGATAGTGTTGCATCTGGAATCTCAAGTGGTCGTATAAGAAACATGTTAAACGATAAGGGTAAGCCCGTTAAGAAAGCAGGACCATCTATTCCAGTTGAAATTCATGGACTTTCAGAAGTTCCAAATGCAGGTGATTTATTATATTCTTTTGATGAAGAAAAAGAAGCAAGATCATATGCAGATGCGGTCAATCAAAAACTAAGATCTGAGCAAATGCAAACTTCAAAAGTTTCTTTAGATGATTTATTCTCAAAAATTAGAGAGGGAGAACTTAAAGAATTAAACCTAATAGTAAAAGGCGATGTTAAAGGTTCTGTAGAAGCGTTAGTTCAATCTATAATGAAAATACCAACTGAAGAAGTGAAAATAAACGTTGTTCACACAGGAGTTGGTGGTATTGTAGAATCTGATATTTCCCTAGCTTCTGCTTCAAATGCTATAATAATTGGTTTTAATGTTAGACCTAATAATAACTCTTTAGATATTGCTAAAGAAGAAAATGTAGATATTAGAACTTATACCGTTATATATAAAGCACTAGAAGATATAGAAGCAGCTATAAAAGGTATGCATGCTCCTAAATACGTTAAAAACTTTATAGGACGTGCTGAAGTTAGAGATACTTTCAAACTTCCAAATGGTACGATAATTGCAGGAAGTTATATGATTTCTGGAAGAATTACTAGGGATAGTCAATTGCAAATATTGCGTGACGATATCATTATTTATCAAGGAGAAGTTCAATCCCTTAGAAGATTTAAAGATGATGTAAGAGAAGTTACTAGTGGATATGAATGTGGTATTGGTATCGATGGCTTCAACGATATAAAGGTTGGAGATATTTTAGAAGCTTCTATAATGGAGGAAGTCAAAGATGAGTGATAAAAGAGTTAGAAGAATTGGAGAAGAAATTAAAAAGACAGTTTCTGCTTTGATTTTACGAGAGTTAAAGGATCCAAGAGTTGATTCCCTTGCAAGTATTACTCACGTTGCAGTATCAAGAGATTATTCTATAGCAAAAATTTATGTATCTACTTTTGACGAGACTTTGAGAGAAGGTACAATTGAAGGCTTAAACTCTGCTAAGGGATTCATTAAAAGAGAACTATCAAAAGACTTGAAACTGAGAGTTATGCCTGATTTAATTTTTGTTCCAGATGATTCTATTGAAAAATCTTTTGAATTCTATGATATTTTAAATAAAGTTCAAAAGGAAGAAGATAAATGATATTAAAAGAATTACTTGACCAATCTAAAACAATTGGCGTGATTTCTCATATTAACCCTGATGCTGATAATTTAGGATCTTTAACTGCACTATCACAATCACTGGAATTATACGGAAAAGAAGTAACGAGAATTTGTATAGATTCAATTCCCTATAATTTAGAATTTTTACACGGAATTGACAGGGTAACAGACAACTGGGATACTTCCTTTGATATGCTTTTCGTATTGGATACATCCAGTCTAGATAGGCTTGGAAAAGCTAAAGAAGTAATAAATAATTCAAAATTGGTTGTGAATATAGATCATCACATTTCTAACAATTTAGAAGCAGATTACTCTTTTTTAGAAGTAACTGCTTCTTCTACTGGTGAGGTATTATTTAAATTCTTAAAGAATATGAACTTGCCAATAGATAAAAATGTAGCAGATTCCCTTTTAACTGCAATTTCAGGAGATTCTGGAAGCTTTAGATACGATACGGTCACTTCTTTGACATTTGATATAGCTTCTGAGTTACTGAGTCTTGGGGCAGATCAAAAGATGATAAATAACAATCTATATGGAATGAATAGGATGTCGAAGATTGAGATGATGGGAAGGGCAATTGAAAGGCTTAAAATATTTCCAGAAAAAAAATTGGCTTTGACATATATCCTATTAGATGATTTCGAAGAATTAGATGCGGTAAATGCAGATATAGAAGGAATAGTTGAATATATCAGAGATATTGATGGTATTGAGATAGCTGTCCTTTTAAGAGAGAATAATTTAGGATTTAAAGCAAGCACTAGAAGTAAAAATTATTACGACGTTTCTGATTTGGCTTTGAGATTTGAAGGGGGAGGCCATATAAGGGCGGCAGGATTTACTATAAAAAATCACGACTTAGAAGAAGCAATTGAGGATTTATTAGAAAAAATATGAATTACAATGGTATAATTGTTATTGATAAGCCAAAGGGAATCGGCTCAACAGATTGCGTGAGAATTGTTAGAAAAACTTTAAATCAAAAAAAAATTGGCCATTCCGGAACTTTGGATTTTTTAGCAACGGGAGTTCTAGTAATTTGTCTTGGAAAAGCTACAAAAATAATAGAATACCTGCAAAAACAAAAAAAGACATATGTAGCTGAATTACAATTTGGTATTGAAACGGATACTTTAGATATCGAAGGAGAAGTTTTAAAAACCACTGATAAAAAGGTAAGTCTTGAGGATTTTCGACAAGGAATATTAAAATTTCAAGGTGAAATCCAACAAGTTCCCCCCATGTATTCTGCCTTAAAACATGAAGGCAAAAGGCTCTACGATTTAGCGAGAGCTGGTATTGAAGTGGAAAGGAAATCTAGGAAAGTTTCAATTTATAAATTGGAAATAATGGATTTTAATTATGAAAACAAAACTGCAACAATAAAAACGACTGTCAGCGCAGGAACTTATATTAGAAGTTTAATTGACGATTTAGGTAAAAGTGTAAACAATTATGCACATATGACTTCATTAATTCGAACTGAAAGTTGTGGATTTAAAATCTCTGATGCTATAAATATTGAAAATATTGAAAAAGAAGATCTCGTAAAAAGTATTTTACCCATTGAGTTAGCTCTCAATAATTTTGAAAAAGTTTACGTAAACCCTTCACAAAAAACTATGTTGCTTAATGGTATGACTGTTCAATTTGAATCAACCTTTAAAGACGAAGAGATTTTAGTATTCGATAAAGAGTCTAATATGTTGGGAATAGGACATGCCTTTAACACATCGAAAGGAAATATGCTGAAATTAAGGAAGCATCTTATTATAAATGAAAATAATTGATTTAGAAAACAACGATTCTGATTTTATTGGTAACAACTTTATAGCTCTTGGAAATTTTGATGGAATCCACACAGCCCATAGGTCTATTATCGAAAAAATGGTTTTTGAAAGTAAGAGACTAGGCTTTAATTCCTCCATTTTGATTTTTAAAGAACATACACTAAATTATTTAAATCAAGATAGTTTAAAAGTTTTAACCTCTTTAGAAGATAAACTGGAAATCCTCAAAGATTTCGACATAGATCAAATCTTTTTAGTTAATTTCGACAAACTAAAGTCCTTAACTCCTAATCAATTTATTAAAGATTTTTTAATGAATTCTTTGAAAGTTAAGGGAGTATTTGTTGGATTTGATTACAAATTTGGAAAATTGGCACAAGGTAACACTGAATATCTTAAAAAATATGAATTAGAAGAAGACTTAAAGGTATGGGTGGAAGATCCAATTTTATATGAAACTATGCCTATTTCGTCATCTTTTATTAAATGTCTTGTGGAAAAAAATAATTTTGACTTAGCAGAGACTCTGCTTGGAAGATCTTATTATCTCAAAGGTATAGTAGTAACAGGTAAAAGGCTAGGATCCAAGTTGGGATTTCCCACTGCAAATATAAAATTAGATGCAAATTATGTGCTTCCAGAAGAAGGGGTATATGATACTGAAATAATAGTCGGAGGAGTTCTTTACAGAGCTGCTACAAGTTTAGGCGTCAATGCCACTCTAAGAGAAAATACTGTAAAAATTGAAGCCCATATCATAGACTTTAACAAAGAAATTTACGGACACAAAATAAAAATCAGATTTATTGAAAAGCTAAGGGATATGGTTAAATTTGAAAATCTAGAGGAATTAAAAACACAAGTAATAAAAGATGTTATGGATGTTAAAAAGAGGTTAAATATAGAATGATAGAACTAAATATACTAATTATTATTCTATAGGAGGTAGACTATGAAAATTGAAGCAGAAACTAACAAATTCTACATTGGAGAAGATGAGAACGAACCAATGGCAAAGGTAGATTACAGAGTCGATGGAGAAAATTTATATATCGATCACGTTTATGTTTTACCTCAGTTGAGAGGACAAGGAATAGCTGCAGATTTAATGGAGTCAGTAATTGAATTTGCCAAAGAAAATGAACTAAAAATTATTCCAATTTGTTCTTATGCCAAAAGTTATATAAGCAGAATGAATGACTAATAATAAGGAGAAATGATAATATGACAACAGCTCACAATACAGCTACAAGAGGAGAAATAGCAGAAACTATTCTTTTGCCAGGAGATCCACTTAGAGCAAAGTTTATAGCAGATAACTATTTAAAAGATGTTAAAAAATTTAATTCCATTAGAAATATGTTTGGGTACACAGGAACATATAATGGAAAAGAAGTATCAGTTATGGGTACTGGTATGGGATTGCCATCTATGGGAATTTATAGCTATGAATTAATACATTTTTACGGTGTGAAAAACTTAATTAGAGTTGGATCTTGCGGGTCATACAATCCTAATGTGAAAATTCATGATATAATTTTATGTCAAGGTTCCTGTACTGATTCAAATTACGCTTACCAATACGATCTACCAGGAACGTACTCGGCTATAGCATCTTTTTCACTACTTGAAAAGGCTAAAAAGATAGCAGACGAAAAGGAATATGCTGTCCACGTTGGAAATATTCTTTCTTCTGATGTGTTTTATGACAACGACCCAGATGTTTGGAAAAAATGGGCTAAAATGGGAGTACTTGGAGTAGAAATGGAGTCTTATGCACTATACTGTAATGCTGCAAAGGCAGGGGTAAATGCTTTAACTATTTTAACTGTTTCAGATTCCTTAGTTTCCAAGGAAGAGATTTCACCTCAAGATAGAGAAAATACATTTACAAAAATGATGGAGATAGCTTTAGAACTAGCTTAATATCTTAAATTTATTCGAGGCGATACTTTTTGTTAGAGTATTGCCTCGTTTTCATTTGCCGAGTTTTATGGTATATTTATATCGTATATGTAATAAGGAGATTATATGGAAAATATTTTAAATGAACTAAATGATGTGCAATACAAGTGTGTTACAGAAACAGATGGACCCCAATTGATTTTAGCTGGTGCCGGAAGTGGAAAAACAAGAGTTGTAACTACAAAGATTGCATACTTAATAAATTATAAAAAGGTAAATTCTCAAGAAATACTAGCTTTTACCTTTACAAATAAAGCAGCAAAGGAAATGAAAGATCGCGTCTCTCATATATTAAATAAAGATGTAGATAGAATGTGGATAGGGACTTTTCACTCTATATGCGTAAGAATACTAAGAAGAGATTTAAATTTAAACAACTACACTAAAAATTTTTCTATTTTTGATACTACCGATCAAAGAACTTTGATAAAGGAGTGCATAAAGAAATTAAATCTAGATGATAAATTATTTACACCAAATTACGTTCAAAGTCGAATAAGTAGTTTGAAAAATGAAGGAATTGCTCCTTTAGAGTTTGAAAAATTTGCTTATTCTCCCATGGATAAAAAACTTTTGGAATTATATAAATTATATGAGGCTAAAAAAGAAAGCAATAATGCCTTTGATTTTGACGACTTAATTATTAAAACTATAGAATTATTGAAAAAGCATGAAATGGTCAAAAAGTATTATCAACAGAGATTTAGATATGTCTTTGTAGATGAATACCAAGATACTAACAATATCCAATACGAACTAATTAAAATAATTTCAGGTTTTCATAAAAATATATGTGTTGTAGGAGATGCAGACCAATCCATATATAAGTGGAGAGGAGCAAATATCAATAATATTTTAGATTTTGAAAAGGATTATCAAAAGGCAAATAGGATTATTCTTTCTCAAAACTATAGATCCACAAAAAATATATTAGATCTTGCAAATTCAGTAATTAAACATAATAGAGAGAGAATAGAAAAAGATCTTTGGACTTCAAAAGACCAAGGGGAAGTTCCTACTCTTTATGAGTCTAATGCAAGTATCGATGAGGCTATTTATGTTGTAAATACTATTGACGGATTAATCTCAAAAGGGGTAAATCCCAATGATATTGCAATTTTATATCGCTCAAATTATTTAAGTAGAGAGTTTGAAGAACAATTAATAAAGAAAAATATTAATTATAGATTAATAGGTGGAATTAAGTTTTACGATAGAGCAGAAATTAAAGACATAATGGGTTATCTTAGGCTTATTGTAAACGTAGAGGATGATATTTCTTTTAGAAGAGTAATAAATTCGCCTAAAAGAGGTATTGGAGATGTTACAGTAGAAAAGTTAGCCACAATAGCTAATGAAAGAAACATTTCTCTTTATAACGCATTGGATTTTGTAGAAGAAAGTACTCATTTATTTGATGCAAGGGCTCAGAAAAATCTTATTTCTTTTAAGAATTTAATAGACAATTTAAAATTAAAATCAGAAAATATGCCTATAACTGAACTTCTAGACTTTATGCTAGACAGAATAGAATATATTTCTGTACTTGAAAAAAACGACAATATTGAATCTAGATCGAAAATCGAAAACATTGAAGAGTTCCTAAGTTCTGTTAAAACTTTCGAAACAAATGAAGGAGGAACCCTGCATGAATTTTTAGTTGGAGTTTCTTTACTATCTGATGTAGATAAGACAGAAGAAGTAGACGAAGCTGTTTCATTAATAACAGTTCATTCGGCAAAAGGACTTGAATTTGACAATGTATTTATTGTTGGATTGGAAGAAGGAGTTTTTCCGTCTTCTTATGCTGAACTAGATGAAGATGTTGAAGAAGAAAGGCGTTTAATGTATGTAGCCTTGACGAGGGCTAAAGATAATTTATATTTATCATATTCTAAATCTAGAATGAGACATGGAAAAATAAACTCTCAGATTCCTTCGTCCTTTATAGGAGAGATGGAAGACTATATCAAAAAAATCAGACCAAAAACATCCAATAAAGTATTTTTTCAACCTAGAGAAAGTAAAAGTCAAAGCTATATATTTGAAAATAGAAATAAACCCAAAGAAAATATCATAAAATCATCCCAGAATTCATATTCAAATGGTCAAAAAGTGAGACATAAGAAGTGGGGTAAGGGCGTTGTTACTCAAATAAATGAATCAAATGGAGATCAATTGGTAACTGTATTATTTGATGAAGGTGGACTTAAAACTTTAATTAGTTCCTTAGCACCTATGGAGGTTATAGATTGAATTACAAAGAAGAATTGAGAAAGATAGTTGACACTTTAAATGAATGGGCATATCATTATTACGTTTTAGATGATCCCATTGTTTCAGATGCTGAGTACGACAGGCTTTTCGATAAATTATTAAAACTTGAAGAAGAATCTAATATCAATTTACCCGATTCTCCTAGTCAGCGAGTAGGAGATGTTATCTTAGAAAAATTTGAAAAACACGATCACATTAATAGGCTTTTTAGTTTAGACAAATCCCAAACTTTCAATGGCTTAAGGGAATTCGACGAGAGAAATAAAAGATTATTAAATGTTCAAGATATAGATTATGTTGTGGAATTAAAGTTTGATGGGTTAACTTTATCCTTAACTTATGAAAATAATAACTTATCTGTTGGTTCCACCAGAGGAAACGGGTTTACAGGTGAAAATGTCACTGAAATTGTAAAGAGAATAGACTCTATTCCTCTATCAATTAAAGACGACGGGATATATGAAATAATTGGAGAAGGATATATGCCAATATCCGCATTTAATGAATACAATGAATTAGAAGATGTAGAGATTTTAAAAAATCCCAGAAATGCGGCGGCGGGTGCCATAAGAAATTTAGATACCAATACAGTTAAAAAAAGAAAAATTAACACATATTTTTATAACATAAACACATACCCAGAAGGAAAATTCTCATTTGATACTGAAATAAAAGAATTTTTAAAATCCAACGGTTTTAGGGTAAGCCAATACTATTTTCTATGTAAGAATATAGATGAAGTTTTAGAGAAAGTTAAAGAAATTACAGACTTGAGAAAATCTTTAGATTTTATGATAGATGGAGTAGTAATCAAATTAAATAGTTTAGAGCATCGGGAGATATTAGGCTATACAAATCGATTTCCAAGATGGGCGATTGCATACAAGTTTGAAGCTGAAGAAAGATATACAAAGTTGCTTTCTGTTCAATGGAATGTCGGTAGAACTTCAAAAGTTACTCCTACAGCGCTATTAGAACCTGTAGAGATTGATGGAGTCACTATTTCTAGGGCAACTTTAAATAATTACGATTTTATTTCCAGTAAAGATATCCGAATAAATTCTGAAGTGTTAATTAGAAGATCAAATGACGTAATTCCAGAAATTCTCTCCTCTGATAACACATATGGCGAAACAAAAATCATTGATAAACCAGTTTTTTGTCCCGCTTGTAACAGTGAATTACAAGAAATTGGAGCTCACTTATTTTGTCCAAACACTTTATCTTGTCAACCACAATTAGTAGCAAAATTGACTCATTTTGTCTCTCAAGAAGCGATGAACATTGAAGGACTAAGTGAAAAGACTATTGAAAAATTAATAGAAATACACGATATAAAAGAAATTTCTGATTTTTATACTTTAAACTATGAGGATTTATCACAATTAGAGGGCTTTAAGGACAGAAGAATCAAAAACACTCTAGAGGCAATCGAAAACAGCAAAATTGTAAATTTCAATAATTTTATAAATGCATTGGGAATTCCAAATGTCGGAGTGAAAACAGCCTATGATTTATCACAGCATTTTGAAAATTATTTAGAATTATCTAATTCTAGTTACGAAGAACTAGTCAATATACCTGATATTGGACCTAAAACAGCAGAAAGTATAGTAGCTTTCTTTGATAATGAATCTGTGAAGAGTGTCGTGAAAAAAATATTTGAATTAGGTGTTAAAATTAAATACAATAGAGTGAAGGAAACTAAGAACTTAGAGGGAAAAACTTTTGTAATTACTGGTTCTTTCGAGGATTATAAGAGAAAAGACTTGGAAGAACTTGTTAAAGCAAAAGGGGGGAAAGTTTCGGGTTCGGTTTCAAAGAACACAAACTATTTAGTTTTAGGAACAAATCCTGGATCAAAATATGACAAAGCTTTGGAATTAGGTACGGATATTGTCGACATAGATGAATTTTTTAGAATAGTTGAAGGTGAATAAATGGAAATAAATATTAATAATTTAGGGAATATATCAAATATAGATATAAGTAAAGACGAGAATCTCTATCAAAGACAGATAGAAAAGGTCTTGGAATTTTTAGACGATTTTAACAATCCCTATGAGAACAAAATAGATGAAAGCAAATTAAATTTCGATAATGTTAGAGAGGACGAACCAAAAGATTCTTTAACTGTAGAAGAAGCTTTGATGAACACCTATGAAAAGAAATATTCATACTTCAAAGTTACTGAATTCGTAGAACAATAGACGGTGATAATATGAAAAATGAAAATTTTAAAAATCAAACTATAAATATCTCCAAAAGTATTGCAATTAAAGGAGAAAAAATGACTGCAAATTCAAATATTTTGCAATGTTTTGTTTCCCTTTATAATGCAACTGTAGTTGAATTGCTAAAAAAAGAAGGTATTAATTTTAAATATTCAGATGAAAATTGGGAGTTTGATATCAAGCCTGCACTAGATAATCTTGAAAAGACAGAAGTTATAAATGAGGAAAATACTTCATTGTTCCAAGATTTTAGTGGTATGCCTAGAATAAAAGCTCAATACAACAATAAATATTGTTTTAAACCAACTTATGGTAGCATTAGTCGAAACGGTGTCGCTTCCGTAGCCAATTCATTTGAACAACTTTCCATTACCAGCGATACCTTAGAAAATATATTGGATTTATCAAAAGTTATCAGTAAATTTGATGAAAAAGATTTAAATTCCATTGAAAGTGATAATTTTGAAATTGATTATAATGATATCAATACAAATGAAATAAAAATAGCTGTACCAAAAGAAATATACTCTATTATAAAGAATGAAGAAATTTCTAATAGCTTTGAAAAACTATTAATAAAATTAAAGGATATGGGAATTACTATAGAAACAATTGATACAGACTTTTTATTAAATTCTTTAAAGACTTCAATAATACTATCGAATGTGGAAATAAGTTCCAATATGTCTAGATACGATGCTTTAGTATACGGTTATAGGACTGAAAATTATGATAGTATTGATGAAATGTATATGAAATCAAGGGATGAAGGACTAGGTAAAGATGTAAAGACTAGAATTTTACTTGGCAATTACTTGATTGGAAAAGGAAATAGAGATAAATTTTACGATTTAGCTTTGGAGACGAGAAAAGCTATTCGATATGAAATAAACAACATTTTCGATAAATTTGATTTAATAATGTTGCCAACTACTCCTTATTCTAAATCAGAAGCCGAAAGTAAAGAAAATTTAGTAGAGCATTTTTATAATGAAATATTTACATCTATATCGAATTTATGCGGTAACCCAACAATGCAGGTTCCCGTAGAAGAAGGTATTGGAATTAGTTTAATAGGAAAGTTACAAAAGGATATAGACGTTTTTAAAGGGTCTAAATTAATAGAGGAGATAGTTCATGGGAATTAAAACTATAGTGGGTTTGGAAATACACGCTCAGTTAAATTCAAAAACAAAAGCTTTTTGCACGTGTTTGAATGACAATAACCTAGAACCAAATACAGCAACTTGTCCTGGATGTCTTGGAATGCCAGGAGCTTTACCTGTTTTAAATAAAGAGGTTGTGGAGTTGGCTATCAAGGCTGGATTGGCTTTTAATAGTACAATTAATAAAGAGTCTACTTTTGAGAGGAAAAAATATTTCTATCCCGATTTGCCAAAAGGATATCAGATAACCCAAGACAGAACCCCTATTTGCTCTGAAGGATATATTGAAGTCAAAGATGAAGAAAATAATCCAAAAAAAATTAGGATACAAAGGATACAAATAGAGGAGGATACTGGTAAATCTATCCATTCAAATGACGGTTTTGTATACATGGACTACAATCGAAGTGGAGCTCCTTTAGTTGAAATAATAACTTATCCTGATATTAATTCTCCAAAGGAAGCAAGAGAGTTTCTTATAAAATTAAGAAATACATTAACTCATTTGGGAATAAACGACGGCAAAATGGAAGACGGCTCACTAAGATGTGATGTCAATGTCAATCTTTTAGATGAAAATACAAAAGAAAAGACTAATATTATAGAGATTAAAAATATTAATTCCTTTAGTGCAGTAGAAAAGACAATTGACTTTGAAATTAAAAGACAGTTAGAATTAATGAATTCTGGTGAAACAGAAGTACGTTCTACGAGAAGATGGGATGACTCTATAGGCGAAACAGTATTGATGAGAGAAAAATTTTCTGCGGACGATTATATGTACTCAAAGGATGGAGATGTTCCAAATCTCGTCGTTTCTGATGAATTAATTGAAAGAATTAGAGATAATATGCCTGAGTTAATCGAAGAAAGAAAAGAGCGTCTAATAAAAGAATATAATATTAGTGCTTATGATGCTAACATCATTAGTTGTGATACTGGACTTTCTAATTATTTTGAAGAGATTGCTAAAAATTTAGGTAATAATGAACTTGCTTCAAACTTCATCATTAACGACTTATTGAGAAGGTTAAATGATGAGGATATAAGTATTGAGGATTTGAAGTTCAAAAAAGATGATTTTGTAAACCTTTTAAGATATGTTGACAAAGATGAAATTAATAATAACACAGCTAAGAAAGTTTTTAGGCTGATGTTTGAAGAGGGAATAGATCCTGTTGACTATATAAAAGAAAATAATCTAGTTCAAATTGGAGATGCCTCTGAAATCGAAAAATTTGTAAAAGAAGTTTTAGATGAAAATCCAGATTTCATTCAACAATATTTAGATGGAAAAGACAGAATAATAGGATTTTTAGTAGGCCAAGTTATGAAAAAATCTAAAGGAAAAGCTAACCCGAAATTGGTCAACGAATTATTATTAAAAGAAATAAAAAACAATCAATAACTGTACAATTCAAGCTATTTATGTTATTATTTATAAGGTCGATAACTTTGTGAAGCGTACCTCGGCGCACACTAGGTTATTCGATAAATTAAATTATTTATGGAGGAAAATATGTTAACTAAAGAAGAAAAAAAACAAATTATTGATGAGTTCAAAATTAATGAAAATGATACAGGCTCAACAGAGGTTCAAATAGCAATATTAACCCATAGAATCCGTTCATTGACAGAACATTTACAAACACACAAAAAAGACCATCACTCTAGAAGAGGACTTTTAAAAATGGTAGGTATGAGAAGAGGACTTCTAAAATACCTAAGAGAAAAAGATATTGATGGTTATAGAGAGCTTATAGAAAAATTAGGATTAAGAAGATAAGAGTGGGGGATCCCACTCTTTAATTGTAATGGGAGGATTTATGGAGAAAAAATTTTCATATGATTTAGCGGGGAGAAAACTTGAGGTTTCTATAGGTAAGGTTGCAGAACAAGCTTCTGGATCCTGTTTAATCACATATGAAGATACGGTAGTGTTAACTACAGCAACTGCTTCAAAGGAACCAAGGGAAGGAATTGACTTCTTTCCTCTAACTGTTGAGTATGTTGAAAAATCATATGCAGCTGGTAAGATACCAGGAGGTTTTATTAAACGAGAGGGAAGACCTACTGAAAATGCAACCCTCACATCAAGATTAATTGATAGACCAATTAGACCTTTATTTCCAGAAGGATATAAAAATGACGTACAGATAATTTCTACTGTTCTGTCTACTGATATGGACAATATGCCAGAAATTGTTGCTATGAATGGTGCATCCATTGCACTTTCCATTTCCAACATCCCTTTTATGGGACCGATAGGTTCTGTGGCAATTGGCTATATAGATGGGGAATATATAATAAACCCTACTTTCGAACAACGAAATGAATCTGAAATGTTTTTAGTAATTTCAGGAACTGAAAATGCGATTATGATGATAGAGGCGGAAGCAAATATCTTAGATGAAGAAATTGTACTCGGTGCAATTTTAAGGGGCCACGACGAAATAAAACGCATTTGTAGGTTTATTAATGAAATTGTCAAAGAATTCGATATAGAAAAATCAGAAGTTATACTTGAAGATATAAACACAGAATTATTTGATAAGATTCAGCAATTTGGTAGAGAAAAAATCTCAGTTGCCATGAAAAATAGCGATAAAATGGCTAGAGTTGAGCTTACTGATAAAGCTAAAAGGGAAATAGTTGACAATTTTATAGAAGAATACGAAGATGAAGAAGGTCACATAAGACAATATATAGAAACAATAATTTCAGATGTATTCAGAGAACAAATAATTAACGACAAAGAGAGACCTGACGGAAGAGGCTTTGATGAGATTAGAAATATTTGGTCTGAAGTAGGTATTCTTCCTAGAACTCACGGTTCTGGATTGTTCACTAGAGGACAAACACAAGTACTTTCAGTTTTAACTTTGGGTTCAATTGCAGATGAGCAAACTTTAGACGGTTTAGATGGTGAAGAAAATAAAAGATATATGCACCATTACAATTTCCCGCCATTTTCTGTGGGAGATACTAGACCTCTTAGAAGCCCAGGTAGAAGAGAAATAGGACATGGAGCTCTTGCTGAAAAAGCATTAGTACCAGTATTGCCTACTGAAGATGACTTCCCATATGCTATTAGAGTTGTTTCTGAAGTGTTAAGTTCTAATGGTTCTTCTTCTCAAGCCAGCGTTTGCGGATCTACATTGGCATTGATGGACGGGGGAGTACCTATTAAATCTCCAGTGGCTGGAATCGCAATGGGCTTAATTAAAGAAGGAGATACTGTTGCAATTCTTACTGATATCCAAGGTCTAGAAGATCATCTAGGTGATATGGACTTTAAAGTAGCAGGAACAAAAGATGGTATAACTGCTATACAAATGGATATTAAAATCGGTGGTATAGATAGAAGTATATTAGAGGAAGCTTTAGAAAAAGCAAGACTTGGTAGATTATTTATCTTAAATAAAATGACAAGTGTTATAGATAAACCAGCTGAAGATTTATCTAAATATGCTCCAAGAATATTCCATATAAAAATTGATCCAGATAAAATAAGAGATGTAATTGGACCAGGCGGAAAAACTATAAATAAAATTATAGATAGTACAAATGTTAAAATTGACACTTCTGACGATGGTAGTATAAATATTACAGCTGATTCTACAGAAAAC
>JAEZYW010000038.1 GCA_023418835.1 Bacillota bacterium
CCTATATACCAATTAACTTTAGTTATGGTTTGAAAAATGAGACTGTGGCTAAAATTGAAGAACAAATGGCAAATTTTGACGGTTTTTCTGTTTCTTTGGAGCCAGTGCGTTACTACCCCCAAGGAGAAGGGGCATCTCATATTCTTGGATATATGGGTAAAATTTCTCAAGCACATGAAATTGAAGAATATATAAATAAGAATAATTATAGTCCCGATGTTTTAATTGGAAAAACTGGAATTGAGGAGAGCTTTCAAAAGAACCTATATGGAAAAAATGGATACAGAAGAGTTGAAGTAGACTCTTTGGGAAATACGTCAAGGGTAATAGAGGAAACAAAACCTCAACCAGGAGACAACATTTATTTATCAATTGATTACAAATTGCAAAAAAGAGCTGAAGAGTCTTTGGATTCTGTACTTAGAACCATTAGAACTGGTGGCACTGATAGAAGTCCATGGGGTGATTATGAGGTTGTAAGGTCCACTGACAAAGGAAGACCATATATAAACGCAACATCAGGCGCCGTTATGGCTGTAGATATAAATACTGGTGAAATATTAGCTATGGCAAGTTATCCTTCATATGATCCAAATCTTTTTGCAACTGGAATTTCCACTGCAGATTGGGAGGGTTTGATACCTGAAACTCAAGCAGATCCATTGGCTCCAAGACCATTATATAATGTTGCCACACAAACTGCTATTCAACCAGGATCTACATTTAAAATGGTTACAGCTTTGGCTGGATTGGAAAAAGGATTAGATCCCAAATTAAAAATAAATGATAGAGGTTTTATTACAATAGGGGATACGGACTTTGGTTGTTGGCTTTGGAATCAACAAAAGGCTATGCACGGTCCTATGGATTTAGTTGATGCCATTAGAGATTCTTGTAACTACTATTTTTATTCTCTAGCTTTAGGTGAAAATCAAAAAACAGGGGAAAGTGTAGGAATTAAATTAGATATAACTGACATTTCTAATATGGCAAAAAAATTAGGTCTTGGAGATAAGACTGGAATTGAAATTAATATTCCTCAAGAAGCTACACCTGGAGTTCCAGATCCAGAAGTCCAATTAAATATTCAAAAATCTTCTTTGAGAAGATGGCTTGATAACAACTTAGATAGATTTTATACAGGAGAGGGGAATTTTGAAAGCGAGTTAAAGGAAAATACTATAGACGCAATAGTCTCTTGGATAGATCTTCCAGAAATTCCATCTCTAGATAGGGTTTATAAAGAACTGAATAAACTGAATATTGACGGGACTAAATATGTTACTGAAGGAAAAAGAGACACGTTAGCAGACTATATAAAGTTTAGTCATTTAAATAGCGCGAAATGGACTTTAGCTGATACTGTTAATATTACCATTGGTCAAGGATTAAATTCTTACACACTATCCCAAATGACTAATTATGTAGCTACCATATCAAATGGGGGATATAAAAATAAGCTAACATTAATTAGCAATATTAAAAACTCTGACAATAGTACCATTGAATTTGAGAATGAACCAACTATGGAGAGGATAGATTTAAATAACTACGGAAATTTAGAATATTTAAAACAGGGTATGTTACAAGCATCCCAGACTGGATTAAATAAATCAGTTTTTGGCGAGTTTCCTGTTAAAGTGGGAATTAAAACTGGTACGGCTCAAAGAAGTGGAATTAATCCTATAACAAAAGAAACCTATGACAGTTTTGCATATGAAGTTGGATTTGCGCCATATGATAATCCACGAATTGCAGTGGCTACAGTCATTTTCCAAGGGGGTGCAGGTTCCAACTGTTCTCCTATAATAAGAGACATTGTTGCAGAGTATATGGGATTATATAGTATTAAAGAGGCAGATAATTTGCCTATAGAAATGGATATTATTCCTTAGGAGGAATTGTGAATAAAAGATTATTTGAAAAAATTTTAAAAAGAGTAGAAAAGCCTGGTAGATATATAGGCAGAGAAAAAAACTCTATCGTCAAAGATTTTGATAATACTGATGTAAAATTTGCATTTTGTTTTCCAGACACATATGAAGTTGGGATGTCTCATCTCGGTTTGCAAATTTTGTATTTTATGATTAATCAAGAAGAGGATATATTGTGCGAAAGAGTATTTGCTCCTTGGATAGATATGGAACAGCAGCTCAGAGAGACTGAAACTAAATTATTCAGTCTGGAAAATCGAAGGGGTTTAGACGAATTTGATATAATAGGTCTTACCTTACAATATGAAATGAGTTATACAAATATTTTAAATATGCTAGATTTAGGAGGAATTCCTTTACTTGCTGAAGAAAGGGATGATTCTCATCCATTAGTTATAGCTGGTGGTCCTTGTGCATATAATCCTGAACCTTTGGCAGATTTTTTTGATTTGTTTATAATTGGGGAAGGAGAGGAAATTAATATTCCCCTTTTCCGTTTATATAAAGAACACAAAAATAAAGGATTTGATAAAGAAGAATTTTTAAAAGATGCTGCAAAGATGGAAGGAATTTACGTACCTTCTTTTTATGAAGTAAACTATAGCGAAGAGGGAAAGATCAAAAATTATAATAAAAAATACGACTTTTTACCAAATAAAATAAAAAAAGTTTATGTTAGCAAATTTGATGAAACTTTTCCATTGGACAATCTAATTGTGCCGTATCTGGAAACTGTACATCAAAGGAGTGTCGTTGAACTTTTTAGAGGGTGTACACAAGGTTGTAGATTTTGTGAAGCAGGATACATTTACAGACCTGTAAGAGAAAGAAATGAAGATAACATTGTTTCAATGATAAACAATCAATTGATAAACACAGGCTATACCGAAGTCTCTCTTTCTTCACTTAGCTCATGTGACTATAGAAACTTAGACGTATTGGTAGATAAGTTAATAAGTGAGAATCCAGAAAGACAAGTTAGGGTTTCTCTTCCTTCTCTTCGAGTTGATTCTCTGTCTATTGACGTTTTAAAAAAGATAGAAGAAGTTAGAAAAACTGGACTAACTTTAGCCCCTGAAGCAGGGTCCCAAAGAATGAGAGACGTAATTAATAAAAATGTTACAGAAGATGATTATGTAAAAGCCTTGGAATCTGTTTACAAAAGCGGTTGGTCTAAGATAAAACTTTATTTCATACTAGGACTACCTTTTGAAGAAAATGAGGATTTAGACGGAATTAAGGAATTAGGAGACATTGGTAAAAGATTGTTCTTTAGTAGACCTAAAGAAGAAATTGTTGGTAATTTTCAAATTACCTTAAGCGGTTCTTGCTTTGTTCCCAAGCCATTTACTCCTTTCCAGTGGATGAAACAAGATAATGAGGAAGAGCTTAGGGAAAAGATCTTTTATTTGAAAGACCAAATAAAAGATAAAAAAGTTAAATTCCAATACCACGACCCCAAAGTTAGTGTCTTAGAAGGATATATATCAAGAGGGGATAGGAAAGTCGGAAAAACAATTTTAAACGCCTTTAAACGAGGGGCAAAATTTGATGGATGGTCTGATCAATTTAAACCTGAAATATGGGAAGAAGCCATTCAGGAAGAAAATTTGCCCATGGATCTGTACAACTTTAGACCGCGTGAAAAAGACGAAGTTTTCCCATGGGATATAATTGATCCAGGAGTTTCAAAAGAATATTTATGGAGAGAATTAGAAAAAGCTAAAGAATGTGCAACTACAAAAGATTGTAGAGATGGATGTAATGTTTGTGGCATCGAAAATTGTGAAATGAGGTTAGAATTCAGATGAAAATCAGGGCATTTTATACAAGAAATGGGGATTTAAAGTTTATTTCACATTTGAATACAATTAACTTATTGCAAAGAGCAGTTTTTTCTACAAACGAAGAAGTTGCCTTTTCTGAAGGATTTAATCCACACCCTATAATGAGTTTTGGAAACCCACTGCCTTTAGGTGTCTCTAGCGATTTAGAAGTTTTTGATGTGGAATTTGTAAATGAGATAGACATCTCAGGTTTTACAAAAAAAATGAATGAGTATCTACCAAAAGAGGTTCAAATAGTTAGGGCATACGGGGCAGAGGATTCAGATAGTATAAGTAAAATAATTAAAAATTCTGTATACGAATATACAATTTATACAAAATTAGATTTGAGTAGTATCGATGTGGATATAGACGATGAATTAATAATTGTAAGAGAAAGAAAAACTAAAAAAAATCACCCTAGAGAATTTATTAGGGAGAACATAGCAAGTAACATTAAAATTTTATCTAAGTTTGAAAAAATAGACGAAGACACTTATTTGTTGGTAGCTCAGTTGGAAAATAGTGTAAATAAAATAATTAATCCCGTTAATTTCATAAATGGTTTATTTGAAAAGTTAAATATTAAGGTGCCTATAGAGGATGTTTCAATTCATAAAAAGGATATGAAGTAAGTGGAAGATCATAAAGATTTTAATTTTGTAGAAAAAAGAGACACTTATTTAATAATAGGCACAGTGAAAGATTTTTGCATAGCTGATTTTAAAATTTTTGATTTAGTTGAAAAATCAATTGTGGGGAATATTTATAGAGGAAGAATTTTAAATAAAATTAAAGGATTAAATGCTTATTTTGTAGACATTGGTCTAGAAAAAAATGGTTTTTATCAAGTAGACAGCGAGGAACATAAAGAACATTCAGAAGGTGAGGAAATTATACTTGAGGTCATCTCAAATGAGACAGAAGACAAGGGTCCAAAATTGAGAAGGAAATACGAACTGAAAAGTGAGAATTTCATATTGACTCCCTTTGAAAAAAACATTAAAATCTCTAAAAAAATATCAGACAATGATTTTTTGAATTTTATAGAAAAAGATATTAAACCCGAATTGCCAAAAGAAGTGGGAATTGTAGTTAGGACAAGTGCATATAAAACCGATCATTTAGAATTAAAAAAAGAAGTCAAAGAATTGATTTCTAAATTTGAAATGTTAAAGCGTGAAGAAAACTTTTCTCCCACACCTAAACTGTTGATTGAATCAGATCATATCGCTGAAAACATGAAGTTTACTAACAACGAGGACTCAATCTTCACTAATAACAAAGAAATTTATTCTAAGTTAATAAAAGATCCAAACAATAAAACCAAAGTAATTTATGATAAAAATTTTAAAATTAAAAATATTCCTAAAGTTTTTAGCCAAATACAAGATATGTTTAAAAGAAAACTAACTTTAGATAATGGAATCGAATTAGTTTTCGACAAGACAGAAGCCTTGAATGTAATAGATGTAAATTCTAAAGGATTTCTTCACAAAAAATCTAAATATACTTTGGAAGATGTCAATGAAAAATCTTTGTTAAATATAATTAAACAAATAGTTTTTAGAAACATTTGTGGTATAATATTAATAGATTTCATATCTTTTAAAGACGATGCTTATCAAAAAAAGCTATTGTCGCAATTTCACAACATATCGAAATCTTTTAATAACCCACCAATAATTGTTGGATTTACAAAATTGGGAATTTTAGAACTGACAAGAAATAGAAAAACTACAAATATAGAACTTGAGAAAATCGGAACTGACATATTTTAGAGGTAAAAATGTCTTATAAATTAAAGATAGAAGAACTGATTGAAAAAATCGAAAACAATGCAAATAATAGCAAGGTAGTTGATTTAGATTTTGAATTTTTTATTAAAAATAGAGTTATACCTATTGATATAGGAGATGATTCTATTTTTTGTTTAAGTATACATAAAGACTATAATACACTTTCTAATATTGAGTATATTACAAAAAAAGTTTGCCATATGGAAGAAGTAGACGAAAAGACTTTTGACAAAATATTCAAAAAATATTTAGACTCAATTAGGTATAACAATAAATCTTCTAAGTTACAGCTATTTTCAATTGAATCCAAAGATGACAACAAAAATATAGAAACAATCAATTATCTCAATTCTTTAATAGAAAGAGGAATTCGTATGGATGTGTCAGATATCCATATAGAACCATATAAAGAAGCTATTAGAGTGAGGTTTAGAATAGACGGAAAACTAATAACTCAAAAATTCTTAAATAAAAATCTTTACTCAATTATCATCACTAGAATTAAGATTTTAGGGAAATTAGACATCTCCGAAAGGCGCCTTCCTCAAGACGGAAGAATTACTTTTCAATATGAAAATAGGGATATTGATTTAAGAATCTCAACCATACCCACGATATATGGAGAGAAAATTGCCATTAGGATTTTAGATAGTGAGTTTAAATTTTCAAATCTAGAATCTCTTGGTATTGATTCTATTGACTTAGAAGTTATAAAAAGAGAAACTGAAAAATTAAATGGAATGATTTTAGTCTGTGGACCCACAGGCTCTGGAAAAACCACTACAATATATTCTATTTTAAACAGAATTAATAGCGAAGAATTAAATATCGTAACTATGGAAGACCCTGTTGAATATAAAATTGATGGCATAAATCAAATCCAAATAAACTATAAAACTGGGTTGGAGTTTGTAAATACATTAAATCACATCTTGCGCCAAGACCCTGACATTATCTCGATTGGCGAACTCAGGAACGAAGAGACTGTTAAAACTGCCTTAAGGGCATCTATAACGGGACACTTTGTGGCTTGCACAGTTCACACTTCAGATTGCATTTCAGCAATTTACAGATTGAAAGATATGCAAGGGGAAAGTTATCTTATCTCAAATGCATTAAAGTTGATTATCAGCCAAAGATTGGTAAGAAAATTGTGCGATCAATGTAAGGAAGAAGATTATTTGGAGTCTAGTTTATTTGGTGGAGTAAAAAAAGTATTTAAACCCAAAGGCTGTATTCATTGCAATAATGGCTACAGTGGTAGAGTAGGAATTTTTGAAGTCTTGGAAGTGGATAGAGACATAAAAGTCCTTATTGAAAATGAATCAACTTACGACGACATCCTGCAAGCTGCTAGAAAAAAAGGATTCAAAACCTTAAAAGAAAAGTTAATCGATAGTGTTTTGGAAGGAACCACATCTCTAGAGGAAATAATAAAAATAATATGACCATGGAATTCAAAGTAAAATACATAGACGAATTTGGAAAACAAAATACTGGAATATTTAAATTTCAAAACGAGAGTGAATTAATTAAAGATTTAAAGTTAAAAAATTATAAAATACTAGATATAAATTCTTTTACTACACAATCTAGAGAGTTTGAAATTTTTAATAGGTCAAAGATTAAAGATAAAAAACTAACTGAATTTTTAAAACAATTTAGCATTTTATTAAAATCTGGCTTTGAAGTCAAAGAGGCTCTGGATGTCCTTTATAATCAAGAAAAGGATAAATACATAAAGTCTACACTTTCAAAACTTATTGATAGTTTAAATTCTGGAAATACTTTGGGGGAGTCCTTTAAAAATACAGGTGCTTTTCCAGATTTAGTATCTGGCGTAATTGAAGCAGGTGAACGCTCTTCTAACTTGCCAGAATCTGTTGAAATTTTATCGGAATATTTTGCTAATGAAATAAAAATTAAAGAAAGTATAAAAAATGCCACTTACTATCCTGGAATCCTAATTGTTGTAACATTTATTATAGTAATTGGTATAGTCACTTTTGTTTTGCCAAATTACATATCATTGTTTGAATCCTATGAAAATCTAGAACTTCCAAGAATTACCAAGGCATTAATAAGTTTAAATACTCTACTGACAAAATACTTCTTTATAATACCAATATTTATTGGAGTAGTGGGAGTTTTAATGAGAATTTTTACGAAGAATTACAATCTCAAAGTAAAGTTAGCAAAAACCTTATTACATTTACCTTTAATTGGGAATTATATAACAAATTTAGAGATGCAAAGATTTTCTGGCGTGTTCTCTTTACTAGCAAAATCTGGAGTTGATACTATGGAGATAATCGAGGTATCATCTCAATCCTTATCAAACGCTTTTTTAAAAGAAAAAATGCTCTCAAGTAAAAATGACGTACTTAAAGGAAATTTTATTTACGATTCCTTTAAAAAAATTGAAGAACTTCCTGACATTTTTTTAAATTTAATTAACGTTGGAGAAACATCTTCCAATTTAGAAAAGACCATGAAAATTTCATATGAATACTTTAAAGATTTGACATTAGATCAAGGTAAAAAGTTCACAGCACTATTTGAGCCATTAATAATTATATTCGTTTCATTATTAGTAGGAACTATAGTAATTGGTATCGCACTACCTACTTTTAATATAGTTAATATTTTATAGGAGGTTAGAAAAAATGAAAAGAAAGCTTAAGGGATTTACGTTAGTAGAGCTGGTAATATGTATAGCTATCATTGCTATACTAGTTTCCATAGCTATACCACAGTTTAACAAGGCTAGAATATCTGCCATAGCATCGACTCATAATTCCAACGTTCAATCTATAAAGAGTGCTGCGATTATGGCGTCTATGGAAGATGAACAGGTGAATTTGAATGAAACTTGTGCTAAATATCTAGAAGGGGGCAAACTTCCTGAAATTCCTAAAGAAATAAGTTCTGGGTCATGGCAAATTTCAAAAAGCGACGATGGTAATATTGAAGTCAGTCCAGGCCTTGTAGAGGTAGTGGACGGTAAAATTAGTGAAAAGAGATGACTTTTTATTTAGTTCCAATGACATTTTTAAATTCTTTCTTCATAGATAAATATATTAAAAACATGGAATTGGATTATTATGAAATAGAAATAAGCTCTTTACGAGACAGAATTACGAGGATAGTTGTTTTAGTTTTAATTCAATTTATGTTTTTAAATTCTATAAACACAAGAGTAAACACTTCTTATTACTTGTTTGCAATAATCGAATTTTCAATATTTGCACTGTTAACGATACAAGACGAATTGCACTTAGAAATAAGCTTAGATCTTTTGTTATTTTATCTATTTATTAAAATTATTTGGGCAATAATGTTCAGAACTAAAATAATCAATACAACTTTCTTTCTGAGCAATCTAATATATTTTTCAATATTTATTATTTCAAGAAAGAGTATTGGGCTAGGGGATGTTTTTCTAAATGGAATTATGACTTTGGGAACTAAAAGTTTTTTAAAATACTTGTTTTTCTTTACCACTACTTTTAGTATTGGTGCAGTGCTTTCAATATTAGGAATCGTAACTCATTCTTTAGACAGAAAAGATAAAGTCGGATTTGTGAAATTTATGATCGTTGGATACTTAGTAACATTTTACTTAGGATTAGATTATGTTTAAAAAAAATAAAAATTACATTTTGACAATTAGTGATTTCTCAGAAATCAGATTAGAAGAAAGCAAGGAGTGCAAGATAATAAAAAGGGAAATTATTTCAGATGAAATAATTTGCAATGGTAAAATTTTAGATGAACTTCAACTTTCATACTTATTGAACAAGTTTCTATCAGATGTAGACGTTAATGATAAATTACTCATCAGAAACTCTTATTCAAAAAATTTATTTAGAATAAAAAAAGTTGAAGGTATCACTGAAAAGGATCTAGATGGCTACATTAAATATAATTTAGACGAATTGCTACCATTTTCTAAGGAGCATATAGCAATAGAACCTCAAATAAAAGATGAGTATATAACAATATTTGGAATGGATAAGGAATTTATAGGTTTTATTGAAAATTTTATTGAAGAAATGGGATTTAACAAAGTTTTTTTGACGATGTTTCCTAGTGAGTTTATAACCTTTTGGAAAAATTCCCAAGTAAGAGATTTTGTATTTTTAAATATTGAGAACAGTTTTTACGAATATTTTTTTATAAAAAATGAAGATTTTAAAGAGTACAATATAATACCTATTAATGATTTAAAGTTAGATGGGGGAGTTTTACCTGACGATTTCCAAAAAAATCAGATGCGAAATGTATTAGATAGGAGCATTGGTTTTGGAAGTTCTTTAGAAAATTTATTAATTTATGGCATAGGAGATTGGGCTCTAATAAATCTTTGGAACAATGTTATTGAACAAAGTTATTCTAATAATATAATAGAAAAGCCTTTCGAAATTTCAGAATATTTTGGAGATAAGACATGAAGCCAGTTAACTTTATAAAAATTAAAAAGAAAAGAAATAATTTTAATATTAGATTAAGTTTATTTCTTCCTTTAATCTTAGTAGTCACTTTTATTTTTGTAGATTACATGAACATAAGTAGAGCAATAAATGGAAAAGAAGAAAATTCCATTGAAGAAGCTGAGGTTTTAAATTTAGAAATGGAAATTAAAGATTTAAAACAAATAAGTGATGATCTAATAATAAAGGAAGATTTTTTGGAATCTTTAGACAGTTGTAATAGCTCCTCAGAAGATTTAATAAATATAATAAACTGTACAAAAGAATTTGAAGATGAAAATACATTTATAACATCGATTTACTATGATAAATCTATAAGAATAAATGGCAATTCTTTAGAGGAAGAGTCTATAGAAAGATTAATGGGGAGTTTAAACGAAATTTGTGATATTTTCCACTTAGAAGAAATTAAGTACAACAACGGTTACTACAGCTTTAATATTTGTGAGGTGAGTAAATGAATAAAATTGAACTTACCAAAAGAGAAAAATTACTAATATATATTTTGAGTTTAACCTTATTAATATTTTTATATATCAACTTCATTAGAGATTCAAAGGTAAATGAAGTAAATGCTTACAGTAATAAAGTTAATGTAAATCAATACAATGAAATGATAGATATTAAAGATAATTTAATAAATAAAATGAAATCATCTGATTACATAGAAGAAAATCTATCTAGTCGACATAAAAATTTTGGACAAAGATTAAATACTGAAAAGCTGATAAAAGATTTAGATTTAAATTTAAAAAGTATTTCTATATCCCAAGTTCAAAAGGAAAATTTTAAAGATGTTGAAGTGTATTATATATCCTCTATTACCAATTTAGAAGGTACTAAAGAAAATATTGTTGAATACTTAAAAAAATTAAATGAAATAGAGTTTTTATATATTGAGGATTTGGCCATAACAAGAATCGATAAAGTCAATCATTCAATGGATCTTACTTTAAAGGAATACACATTATTGGAGCTTCCAAACTCAGGAGTTGTTAGAAGAAGTAATTTTACTACTGAAGAAATAAATAATGATTCGACATTGTTAGATAACTTATATGGAAATTTAGAAGAAAATAAGGAATCTTTAGAAGAAGAAAAAGAAGAAATTAAATCTACAGTTTCTAATACCAAATCTTCTTCAAAATCCATAAGAAATAACACTTCAAAGGAAAATAAAGATTCAAACACATCTATTAAAGAAGAATTGGAACTTTCTAAAGAGGAAAATATTGAAACCGAAGAAATTTTTCAAAAATCAAAGGAAGATGAGACTTCTTTAAATTTTAGGACAATTGACGAGAAAAAACCTATAACAATTGGAGAAAGTTATTTAAGAAATTATGTTGAACAATGGGATATAAACTTTGTTTTTAATTCCAATTATTTTATTGATAGTAAAATAAGTGAGAAATTAGAATTTCAAGAAGGATTTGTAATAAATGAAAGAAATGGCGAAGTAATTTTAAATGTAAATGGATTACTGGATTTAAAAGATATTGAGCCCATAATTTCAAAACCAGAAGACTTATTTGCTTTTGAATTCGAAACGGATTTAGGTTCAAGAATTTTCTTAGATTTCCAAGACTCAAGTGGAAACATTTACTCAGTTGAAGCTGTTAAGCAATATGAAAATTGGCAAAATGTTGAGTTTGGATTGCCAATTGAGAGTGAACTATATCCTGTAGAAATTGTTTCAATAAGGTGTCTTAATAAAATAGGTGAATGCAATGGACAGATTAAAAACTTTGTTTTCTTATCAAAAAAATAAAAAATTAAAAGGAGTAACCTTAATAGAACTTGTTGTCACTGTAGGTATAATTTCTATACTGTCTTTTCTATTATTGTTTAACTCGTCTCTTATTGAAGATTCTATTGAGAAAAAAGAATTAAAGCAATTGGAAAGGGCAATAAATAATACTAGAAATTATTCTATCGTTTCGAGAAAAAGTCAGTCTATTGACTTTGATTTTGAAAGTAATTCATATATTTCCACGACAGATGGAAATAGTTGCAAACTAAAAATTCTCACTTTAAACAAAAAAGAATCAAATCTCAATTCCTTCAAATTCACAAAAAATGGAAGCCCATCATATGAAGGAGCTGGTACTATAAGAATTGATGGTAAAAACAAAAATTATAAGATAAGTGTTACGCCTGTTACGGGAAAAGTTAATCTTAAGGATGCCTATGAAAAGAAATAAATTAAAAGGATTTTCAATAATAGAAGTTATTATAGGAGTGTTTCTATTATCTATTCTCTCTATTGGAATAGTAAATAGTCTTTTAACTATTCAAAATGTTTATTTAAAACAACAAATACATAAAGAAATGTTAAATATAGCAGAAAACTCAATAGAATTAGCAATTTCAGGAAAAGAAATAAGTCCAGATAATGATGAATTCAACATAGAAGTAATTTCAAATAAAGAAGGATTGTTAACTCATATAAGAATAAAGGTTACCCATGAGGAAAATGAAAATGAAGTTGTCTTGGAATCTTACTATTAAATTTAAAGGCTATACAGTAATTGAACTCGTCTTGACAATTGCATTAATAAGTTTACTTCTTTCTGGATTATTGAATGTAGTACTTGTTAGCAATAATTTTGCAAATGATTTAGAAAACTTTTATGAAAATCAATTAAAACTTCAATACGGTTTAGACTATTTGATTAATGAAATCGATTCTGCTGATTTAATTATAGAAAAAAATTTGCCAGAGACTATTGGCATTTTACTTGTGAAAGTTGAGGAAAATAATAAAGACTCAAAATATAGTATAACTACTTACTTATTCAAACAAAAGCAAATATTAAGGTTAAACCAAAAAAGGTCAGTATTGCCAGATAAAATAAGAATAAATGATTTCGAAGGCAGGAATGTATTAATTGACGGAATAGAATCCTTTAATAGTTCATATGACAATGAATCAAAAATTTTGTCTATAACTATTTCAGACAGTGTAGAAAAAATTGATAAAAAACACTATATTAGAGGTGTAATTTATGAAGACTCTTAAATTAAAGGGATACATTAGCATCATTCTTATTGTTTTCATAAGTTTAATTTCACTAACTGTAACTTTTCTGGGGATTTCTAGCTACCAAAATTCTCTGATTTTAAAAAATCGGAAATATAGTTTACAAACAAAATATATAGCTGAGTCATATTTAAACTATGCATTACTTTCTTTTATTGAAGGAGAAAAAGATTTTAATATCAAATTGTTTCCTGAATTAGATCACGATATAAATATAGAATCAATGGATACAATTAAAAATAAGGTTCCATCAATAAAAATAATTACACGCTCTTCTTATAATAATATTGAGGGAAATGGGATTGGAATCTTAAGTAAGTATAATAAGATATTTTATATTGAAGAAGATTCAATAATTAGAACAATTAACTTATCTAGTTTTTATGACAAAGCTTTAAAGGATTTACTGGAAAAAATCTCATCAGGAAATAAATACACTGGAGAACTGAGTTTATTAAATCCTAATATGGGAGAATATATTGCATCATACGATCATAAACCGACATTGTATTACAAAATAGAGGAAAATCCTATATTCGTTGAATCATTAATGTTTAGCAAACACTTTGAATTTATTAATTCTACAGATATTGGGGATCCTTTAGAAAAGAGTGGATCAGTTCAATTGAGCGGTACGTTTTATATTGAGGGAGAATTGAATTTGTACACTGACCTTACTTTAAATGGCATTGTAATTTCTAATTCAGGTGTTATCAATACAAAGGGTAATAATCTTATGGTAAATGGAGTAATGGTAGAGATTGGAGAAAAAGGGTCTTATCCTAATATTCAAGTGAAATATAATGAAAATTTTGTAAATAAATATATTGATTTTTTAGAATTGGGAAACTTTAATGAAATACTTGAAATTACCATTAACAGTGAGTGAATATCTATAAAAATTAATTGTATTCAACCCTATTTATGTTATAATTTTATATACAAACAGGAGGTTACTATGATATCAGCAGGTGAATTTAGAAAAGGTATAGCCTTTGAAATGGATGGAGATATCTACGAAATTGTAGATTTTCAACATGTAAAGCCGGGGAAAGGTGCTGCATTCGTTAGAGCAAAAATTAAATCTCTAACATCTGGAGCTAATAAAGACACAACTTTCAATCCAACGGAAAGATTTCCAAGAGCTATAATAGAAACAAAAGAGATGCAGTATCTATATAATGATGGAGAATTGTATTATTTTATGGACACAGAATCCTACGAGCAAGTTCCATTCGAACTAGATGCCGTAGAAGATGCAATAAAATGGATTAAGGAAAACGATATGGCTACAGTAAGAGCATATCAAGGCAAACCATTTGCAGTTGAACCACCAAATTTTGTAGAGTTACAAGTAATTGCTACAGAACCAGGTATTAAAGGAGATACATCTTCTGGTGCTACAAAACCAGCTACAGTGGAAACTGGCTATACATTAAATGTTCCGCTATTTGTTAATAATGGGGATATTTTAAGAATTGATACTAGAACAGGGGAGTACATGTCTAGATCTTAGGAGGTAGAAATGAACAGTATATTAGAACGAGTAGCATATTTAAAAGGGCTAGCCGATGGACTAAAAATCAATACAAAAAGTGATGAGGGTAAATTGTTACTAGAAACTATCGATATTTTAGAAGAATTGGCTTTGGCAATTGATGACGTTGAATATAGACAAGATCTCATCATTGAAGATATGGAAGATATGGATATGGATCTTTCTGATTTAGAAGGTTATGTTTATGAATTAGACTTAGATGGAATTGATAGTTTTGAAGATTTTGATTTTGACGAATTTGAAGAAAAGTATTTAGATATTTTTGAAGACTTTGAAGACGAAGAAGAAGATGACTTTGAAGATGAGTTAGAAGAATCTGAAAAATTGGAAGAAATAGAATTTTAATAAATGTCTAAGGTAAACACAATTTATATATGCTCCAACTGTGAATATGAGACCACTGGTTATTTTGGCAAATGTCCATCATGTGGCAGTTGGGGCACAATGACTGAAACTATCAATGAAACTAAAAGCCCTAGAATAGGGAAGAGCACTCGCAGTACCAATCGAAGTGCTAAAAAGTTATCAGAAATTTCTTTATCAACTAGTGATCGAATAAAAACTAATATTGGTGAGTTAAACAGAGTTTTAGGAAACGGAATTGTTAGAGATTCTGTTACAATTGTCACAGCAAAACCAGGTGCAGGTAAGTCAACTTTACTACTTCAACTTTCTGAAGACTTGGCAAAACAAGGCTTAAAGGTATTATACGCAAGCGGGGAAGAGTCGGAATCTCAAATTAGAAGTAGAGCTGACAGATTAATGGTTGAATCAGAAAATATCTTTATAATGAGTACAAATTCCATTAACGATATAGAAAATGCAATAAATGACATAGATCCTGAAATTTTAATATTTGACAGTATCCAAACTATAACTGACCAAAATTTAAGTCAAAAAAGTGGATCGCCCACTCAAATAAATGAAGTTTCCACAAAGATTGTAGATCTCTCTAAATATAGCAATAAAAAGAGAGCTTCTTTTATTGTAGGACAAATGACAAAACAAGACGAACTAGCTGGCGTCAGAACTTTAGAACACTTGGTAGACTGTGTTTTAATTCTTGAATCTGGAGATTCTGATCAAATAAGGACATTATATAGCACCAAAAATAGATATGGAGATACTGGGGAAGTTGGCTTTTTTGAAATGACAGAAAATGGCTTAATATCCATAGATAACCCTTCAGAATTTTTTGTATCCCATGAGTCAAATTTTTTTGGAAAGGCTCTAAGTGTTTTGAAACACGGTAGTAGATATATTGTCGGTGAAGTTGAGTCCTTGGTATCTAGATCTTATTTTCCCTATCCACAGAGAATTTCTGAATCTGTAAGAAGAGATAATTTGAATATTATTGCTTCAATTCTAGAAGAGACCGCAGGAATCCCTTTAGAAGATAAAAATATAATTCTAAAAGCCACTGGAGGAGCTAAAATACAAGATGTATCTGCCGATTTTTCCATAGCGATGTCCATAGTCTCTAGTTACTATAAGAAGTCAATAAGTAATGATGTAGTATTTTGTGGAGAGATTGGCCTTACAGGGGAGGTTAAAAAAGTTCAAAATATTAAACAAAGAATTAATGAAGTATCGAGATTAGGGTATACTTCTATTGTTATTTCAAAATCCCAAGTTATAAATAAAGAGCCTGAGGGATTAAAAGTTATTAAGGTCTCTAATTTAAAGGAAGCTATTGGATTATTTTTCTAGCCATGGAGGTGAAGGATGAATTTAAAAAAATTGAATAACATATTATTTAAGCTCACTATAAGTATTATAGGTTTAGTAATAGGTTACATAGTAGTTACAACCCTACTAAACAACGGTATTATAAATATTGAAAATAATTATTTAAGGCTATCTGTTGAAATAATAACGTCATTATTTTTTGCACTCATATTTTTTTCTATATCTGGACGTTTGAAAGTTTTACTATCTAATATAATAAAACAGATAGAAATAGAAGTATCAAAAAAACCCTTATACGAAGTTATTTTTGCATCTATTGGTCTTATAATAGGATTATTAATTGCATTTCTTCTAAGTCAGTTGATAACTAACTTTAATTTAGGTTTTTTTGGAAGTCTTATATCACTAATTATTTATGTGGTTTTTGGATACTTGGGTTTGGTTTTACCGGCAAAAAACAAAGAAACATTGCTATCAATTATAAAAGACGGTTCCAACTTAAATAGACAAAGAAAAACTACTACAGAAATATTAAAAGACTCAGATTATACAGATAAAAAGATTCTAGACACAAGTGCAATTATAGATGGTAGAATTTTAGAAATAGCCAGATCTGGATTTTTAGAAGGTCCCTTAATTCTTCCTCTTTTTATCTTAGAAGAATTACAACATATTGCAGATAGTTCTGATTCATTAAAAAGAAATAGAGGTCGAAGAGGCCTAGAGGTAATGAATGGAATACAAAATCTTAGCAATATAAAAGTAATAATAATAGACGAAAAGTACGAAGATGTTACTGAAGTGGATTCTAAGTTAGTAAAACTTGCCAAAGACGAGGGGGCAAAAATTATTACAAATGATTTTAATCTAAATAAAGTCGCTGAGGTGCAAGGAGTTGGAGTTTTGAACATTAACGAATTAGCCAATGCCCTTAAACCTGTGGCTATTCCAGGAGAATCAATGATGGTCCAGATAATAAAAGAAGGCCAAGAATCAAATCAAGGAGTAGCTTATTTAGATGATGGAACAATGATAGTAATAGAAAGCGGTAAGAATTTTATTGGAGAATCAAAAGAAGTTATCGTTACAAGTGTATTGCAGACAAACGCAGGAAAAATGATTTTTGCAAAAATTAAATAGGAGTGATAAATATGAAATTTTTTATTGATACAGCAAATATTGACGAAATAAAGGAAGCAAATTCATGGGGAATATTAGATGGAGTTACAACAAACCCATCTTTAATTGCCAAAGAAGGAAGAAATTTTGAAGAAGTTGTAAAAGAGATAACCGATATAGTAGATGGACCAATAAGTGCAGAAGTTGTTTCTTTAGAATCTGAAGGTATGTTGGAAGAATCTAGAGAATTAGCGAAAATCCACAAAAATATAGTTATAAAAGTTCCTATGACTAAAGAAGGATTAAAAGCTGTCAGCCAACTTTCCAAAGAATCAATAAAGACTAATGTTACTTTAATTTTTAGTGCTAACCAAGCTTTACTCGCTGCAAAAGCAGGTGCATCATATGTTAGTCCTTTTATTGGAAGACTAGACGATATAAGCACAGATGGTATGAGATTGATACAAGATGTATCTGATATTTTTAACACCTTTGGCATAGAAACAGAAATAATTGCTGCTAGTATTAGACATCCTATGCATGTGATTGATTGTGCACTAAGTGGAGCTGATATAGCAACTATTCCATTTAAGATATTCAACCAAATGTTTAACCATCCTTTAACAAATTCAGGGATTGATCAATTCTTAAAAGACTGGGAAACAGTAAAAGATAAATAAATTCAATTGAAAAGTAACTTTCAATTTGAAAGTTACTTTTCAATTTGTTATAAGATATGTATTTATGATATAATCGACATATTGGAGGTAATGTATGACTAGAGAAATAATTAATGAATTAAATTCTGGTACAGTGCAAATAAACGAAGAAGTTTTGGTTTCAATTGCAGCTGTAGAAACTAATAGAATCGAAGGAGTTAACGTCATTCCTTCTGGAATGGTAGAAATTTTTAGTGCCAAATCGTCTAACAAAGATATAGATGTCAGCATAGATGAAAACAATGTTTATATGACGATAAAAATATCTGTAGAATATGGTATTAATTTAATACAAGTTTCTCAAGAAATTCAATCTAGAGTTAAAGAGAGAATAGAGACAATGACTGGACTAAAAGTCAATGAAATTAATGTAATAATTTCTAATGTAGTAATCCCTAAAGAGATAAAGGAAAATAATAAACAATGAGTCGAAAGAAGGCCAGAGAAGGTTTAGTGTCATTAATGTATCAAAGTTCATTTGAAGAATTAAATGAAGATAAAGTAAATATTTTTATTGATAACTTTGGCTTTGAAGAAGATGAAATTGATTTTATAAAATCCGGTTTTCAATCAATAGAAAAGAATTTAGAAACCATAGACAATACCATAAGTTCAAACCTGAGAAATTGGTCCATTGACAGACTATTTAGACTAGACTTATCAATTTTGAGAGTAGCAGTTTATGAAATTTTGTATGCTGATAACATTCCCAATGAGGTGGCAATAAACGAGGCAGTTGAAATAGCTAAAAAGTTTGGGACAACAGATTCTTCAAAACTAATTAATGGAATCTTAGGCACAATAATAAGGAGAGATATATAGCCTGATTTTCAGGCTTTTTATTTTTGATATGATAAATTTAAAAGTATCTGAATTAATGAATTACATAAAAGTCATGACTTCCAAAGACTATGTATTAAGTAGATTGACAGTAGAAGGTGAAATTTCTAATTTAACATTTCACTCCAATGGAACTGCTTATTTTACAATAAAAGATGAATATAGCGGTTTAAGATGCGTTTTTCACAATTTTAGCCAAAAAAAAGATGTAAGAGATTTTAAAAATGGCGATCAAGTAGGAGTTTTAGGAAAAGTATCATTATATGAAAAAGATGGAAATCTCAGCATGTTAGTAGAGGACATCGAAAAAATTGGACTTGGAAAACTTTATGAAAACTTTTTGATATTAAAAGAAGAATTGGATTCTCAAGGATACTTTGACGATAAATATAAAAAAGAAATTCCCAAATTTCCTAAAAATATTGGAGTAATCACTTCAAAGACTGGGGCAGCAATCAAAGATATTGTCTCTGTCATAAAAAGAAGAAATAAATATGTAAATATTTATTTATTTCCTGCAGTTGTCCAAGGAAGCTATGCAAAAGATTCTCTAATTCAAGGTTTAGAGTACTTTGAAAATAAAAACATGGACGTTGTAATTATTGGTAGGGGAGGAGGTTCTTACGAGGACTTAGACGCCTTTAATTCAAAAGAATTAGCCTTAAAAATCTTTAATTATCCGATTCCCATAATATCAGCAGTTGGACACGAAATCGATTTTGTAATTACAGATTTTGTTTCTGATAAAAGAGCGGCCACACCATCAGTTGCAGCTGAAATAGTCGCTCCAGATATGGAAGCTTATAAAGATATAATACAATCTAAAATCAATAGAATAATGATTTTGGCAAATAAAATTAGTGACGAGAAATACAATAATCTAAAACTAATAGACAAAAGATTAACTTTATTAAGTATTGACAATATAATTGAAAACAAAATAGATATTTATAAGGAAAAAATCATTTATCTTTCTAAATCTATTGAAAATAAAGTAGAAATGGAGAGTAAAGGACTTAGCAATTTAAATCAAAAAATTCATTCCATTAATCTAATTGAAAGAGCTAAAAAACAAGAAACTTCTGCCCAAAATCTATTTAACAATATCAATTTGAAACTTGAAAGAAAGATTAATCTTGAAGAAAATAGACTTCTAAGATACAAATCTAAAATTGACAAATTAGATATTAAAGCGATGATATCCCAAGGTTATTCTATAATAACTGATAAAAAGGGAAATCTAATAAAAAGTATAAATCATGTAAATATTGAGGATTTAATTGAAATCACATTGTCTGACGGTAATTTAGGTGCCAAGGTTAAAAGTAAGGAAGGTATATAATGAACTACGAAGAAACTCTAAAAGAATTGGAAAAAATTTTAGAAGAAATGGAATCATCAGAAATTAATTTAGACGAGATGATGGAAAAATATAAAAGAGCTCTAAGCCTTTATAAAGACTTGGAAAAATATTTAAAAGAATACAAAAGAGAAATTAAAGTCATAACAGATACAGGAATGGAAGATTTTGATGCAGACGAAGATGACGAACTACAATAAAAGTCAATTGGATAAAATTTATAAAGAAATTAAAAATTTTGATATTAAAAAAGATGACAATTCTGGTGTGGAATTATTATATGAAGGATTAGATTATTATTTTACTTCTAAAGGCAAAATGTTAAGACCCGCTTTGATGTTATCTGTAAATGAAGATCTAGGAGGAGATTTTCAGGCAATTGAAAACTTTGCCATAGCTTTAGAATTGATTCATAACTATTCTTTAATTCATGACGATTTGCCCTCTATGGACAATGACGATTACAGAAGGGGCCGTCTAACTCTTCACAAAAAATTTGACGAAGCAACTGCAATTTTAATTGGAGATCATTTGTTAACTAAAGCCTTTGAATACGCATCGTATCCAAACAATTTTGTAGAGGCTTCTCTCCAAATAAAGTGCATAAATCTTTTAGCACAAAATGCCAATGATTTTGGAATGCTAGGAGGCCAAATCTTAGATATGAATCCATCAAATTTAAGTTCTGAAGAAGATATTTTAAAAATGTATGAATACAAAACATCGGCTTTATTTAAATCTGCTTTTGTAATTCCTGGTATTATTAAAAACTTAGAGGATGTTATGTTAGACAGTTTGGATAAAGTTGGTAAAAACTTTGGAATCCTGTTCCAAATTTTGGATGACATTTCTGATAGAGAAGAAGATAAAAAAACTGGAAAAATTACAATATTTAACTTTTATGACGAAACGGAAGTTGAAAAATATGTTGAAAAGTTAAAATCTAAAATTTATAATGAGCTTGATTTCTTAAAGTTAAATACTACAAGAAAGTTTTTAAAGGAGTTATATGGTTAAACAAAGAGCCGACGTTTTAGTGCATAAACAAAACTTATCTGAATCAAGGGAAAAAGCTAAACGCCTTATTATGGCGGGAAAGATTTACACCCAAGAGATAAAGGTATCAAAACCAGGAGATTTGTATGATGAGAATACAATATTTAGCATTAAAGGTGAAGCGGAAAAGTTTGTATCCAGAGGTGGGTATAAATTAGAACAAGCAATAAATGAATTTAACTTAGATCTTAATGACAATATATGTGGCGATTTTGGTGCCTCTACTGGTGGTTTCACCGATTGTATGCTTCAAAATGGAGCAAAAAAAGTCTATGCAATTGATGTAGGCTACGGTCAATTAGATTGGAAAATAAGAAGTAATCCGAAAGTAGTCACAATTGAGAGGACAAATCTTAGATATCTAGACAATGATTTAATTAAGGAAAAATTGGATTTCATTTCCATTGATGTATCGTTTATTTCTTTAACCTTAATTCTACCAAAAGCCTTTGAACTGTTGAGTTCAGATGGAACTATCGTGGCATTAATTAAACCACAGTTCGAAGCACAAAAGGGAGATGTAGGGAAAAAAGGAATTGTCAGGGATAAAAAAGTAAAAATAAACTCCATTAATAAGATTATAGACTTTGTAATTGAGTCAAACTTTAATGTAGGGAATCTGACTTTCTCTCCTATTAAAGGTGCAGGCGGTAACGTTGAATATTTAATATTGATTGAGAAAAAAGATTCTAATTTCGATAGGAATATTGTAGATGATGTTGTAAATACTAGTGAATTATTGGCAAGGTGAATCATGTTTAAAGAAGTTACAATAAAAAACTTCGCTCTTATAGACGATTTGAATATAAAATTATATAAGGGTCTCAATATTATTATGGGGGAGACAGGTTCTGGAAAATCTAATCTTATAGACTCCATTTCTATTTTGTTGGGAGATAGAGCACAAAAAGACAAGATTAGAAAAGGTGAGAGCAAGGCTTTTATTTCTGGAGTATTTGATATCTCAGATAACGAAATTTTAATTCAATATCTTAAGGACAATAATTATTACTTAGAAGATGAGCCCCTAATTATTTCAAGAGAAATTTCTCATAAGTCTAGCACCATTTCCAAGGTCAATAATATATCTGTTCCTTCAGGAGTTCTAAAAGAGATTTCTAAATATTTAATTGACATATATGGGCAGTTTGAAAACATTAGTATATTATCTAAAAATGAACAAAGAAATTTTATAGATTCCTTGGGAAATCGCCAGCATAACACTTTATTATTAAAATACGAAAATCTATATATTGATTTTATTGATAAAATTGATAGTCTTGAAGCATTTAAAAAATCTCCTGAGGAAGTCAATAGAAATTTAGAATTCTTAGAATTTCAAATTAACGATATAGAGTTATCCGGGGTTTTAGAAATAGACGAAGAAGAATTAGATGCTAAATTAGAAATAATTGAAAACTATCAAAACTTAAGAGATAATACTGGAAAGATTATTTCCATATTAGATAGTAATGAATATGATGTTTTATCAAGTTTGGGTAGAATTACATCATACTCAGAGGATATAGCAAATGTAGACAAATCCTTTGAAGAAAGTTCAAATCGATTGTCTCAAGTTTATATTGAACTGGAAGACATTAAAAGAGATATTGATCACTATTTTGAAACTCTAAACTTTGATGAAGAAGAATATAGAGCTTTAGACGAGAAAAGAAGCATACTATTTGAATCTAAAAGAAAGTATGGAAATACTCTTGAAGAAATTAAAAAATTTTATGAGAAGGCAAAGACTCAACTTTTAGAAATAAAAAATTACGAAATAAATTTAAAAATCAAAGAAGATGAGATTAAAAATTTAAGATTGGAATTAAAAGAATTAGCTATGGAGATTTCTGAAAGTAGAAAATCTATAGTAAAAACTTTTCAAGAAAATGTAGAAATTCAATTGGCTGAGTTGGAGATGGAAGATACGACCTTTGAAGTGAAATTTGAAACGTTAGATTTAAACTTAAAGGGTATAGATGAGATAACTTTTATGATTAGTTTTAATAAAAATGAACCTTTAAAAGAATTTTCTTCTGTCGCATCAGGTGGTGAAATTAGCAGGTTTATGTTGGCTATTAAATCTATAGAAGCTGAATTAGAAAATACTCCAACTATTATATTTGACGAAATTGATACGGGAATTAGTGGTAATGCAGGAAATATTGTGGGCAATAAGTTGAAGAGTCTATCTAATAACCATCAACTGATATGTATTTCGCACTTACCACAAATTATTGCCAAAGGAGACAGTCAATTACTAGTCTATAAAGAAAATATAGACGGAAGAATTACTTCAATAGTGAAGGCCCTCGATTATGAAGAAAGAGTTAGAGAGTTGGCAAGAATTATTGAAGGTGACAATTTTAGCTCTCATACTTTAAAGACAGCTAAAAAAATGATTGATGATAACTTAAGAGGTGTAAAATGATCCAAGAAGAAGTGACTATTAAATCCGAAAAGATTTATGAAGGAAAGATTTTAAATCTTAGAATCGACACAATTGAATTGCCAGATAAAAAATATACTAAAAGAGAAGTTGTAGAACATAGTGGTGGAGTAGGCGTTGTGGCTATAACCGATGAGGACAAAATTGTCTTAGTTAAACAGTATAGACAGGCAATATCAAAGGAAATGTTGGAAATTCCTGCGGGAAAATTGGAATTAAATGAAGAGCCAAGGATAACAGCTATTCGAGAATTGAAAGAAGAAACGGGATACTCAACGGATAATTTGAAATATATCACTGAATTTTATCCGACTCCTGGTTATTGTAATGAGAAAATACACGTTTATATGGCTGATAAATTGAAGCCAGGTGAACAAGATTTAGATGAACACGAATATGTAGAAGTAGTTGAAATGCCATTTGATGAAGCATATGAAAAAACTTTAAATGGAGATATTTCTGATGCTAAAACTATAATTGGTATATTACTAGCTAAAAAAGAAAGAGAAATTAATGGTTGATAGAATTTCATTAGAAACTGTTATTTATATATTTGCATTTATTGTAGCAGTAGTTGCTCATGAATTTGCCCATGGATATATTGCATATCTTTTGGGAGATCCCACTGCAAAACGTGCAGGTAGGC
>JAEZYW010000043.1 GCA_023418835.1 Bacillota bacterium
TTTTTCTGCTAAAACATCAGATCTTTCATCACTAGATGCATCAAGACCTAAATGAACTAGGGCAACTATTACGTCTGCTCCCTTTTCCTTTAGTTCTGCAACTTGTTCAGTAGCAACTTTAATATAATCTACAAAAGTTAAACCCTCAGTATTCTTTGGATTAGATTTTGTTTTTGTTTCTGGAGTTGCCAACCCGAAAATTCCAACATTTACTCCGTCAACTTCAATGATAGTATTGGCTTCAAGAGTTCTGTTGCCACTTGAATCTACAATGTTTGCTTGAAGAATTGGGAAATTAGCAGCTTTTGCCAATTTATCTAGTCCTTCTTTTCCATAGTTGTAGTCATGGTTTCCAGGTGTCATTGCTTTGTAGCCCACTTTATTCATTAGGTCAATCATAGAAACACCGCTGCTAATTGTAGCAAAAGTTGTTCCATGGGTCATGTCCCCAGCGTCTACTAAAATGACATTTTCTTTAGAATCCACAAAAGTTTTTAATTTTGCAAATCCCAACTTGCCACCTTTTTCGTCTTCTTCTGCATTGCCGTGAACGTCGTTTGTGTGAAGAATAGTGATAACTTTTTGTTCTTCAGCTGCCAACGTTTTCACTGGAGTTGCTAAAATTCCAATGATCATAACAAATGCCATGAAAAGACTAAGAATTCTCTTTCTGTTCATTAAAAAACCTCCTAATATTTACTTCTATTATAATATACCATATAATTTGATAAATTAAAAAGCGTAAGAAAATATAAAATATTCTTCTATTGAATTAAAAATATATAATTTATGATGTATAATAAATAAGAACTGATAGTTTATTTAAATTGAAGATAGTGTTAACATACATATTAATCCAAGAGTAAGGAGGAAATTATGAATGAAATTTTAAAAATTGAAGGTTCTAGAGTCTTAATAGGGATGGAAAATGGAGAAATCAAGGAAGTAGCTTTAACAGACTTGGATTTTACCCCAAAAGAAGGGGATAAAGTTAGAGTTTATACTTACGAAAATGAAATTTATGTAAGAAAAGATGAAGCTGAAACTCAAAAAATAAAATATGACTTTAATATTGATAAGTCGGGGATCCACGATTTAGACGAATATTATTATGAAGAAATAGATGGCAAAGCTCTTGTAAATAAATGGATTTACGTTGTCCTAGCTTTTATAACGGGATCTTTTGGAGTTCATAAGTTTTATTCTAAAAAGATTGGAAAGGGTATACTTTATTTTCTGTTTTTTTGGACTGGTATTCCTGCAATAATTGGATTGATTGAAGGGATAATTGCAGTTACTAAAACGCCAGATTTAGATGGAAACATCCTAATGTAATCATTAATAAATAGAGGAAATTTCTTTAAAAAAATTTGGGAAAATTGTGCTATTTTGGTTGACAACAAACGGTGTAATGAGTTAGAATATATAGCAGTGTTTAAAAAAGAGCCCGGAAACTTTTTTTATAAACTAACAAGTATAAAAGGAGGGGATAATTATGAAAAGCTATATGGCAAAATCCAATGAAATTGAAAGAAAATGGTATATTATAGATGCAGAAGATATGGTTTTAGGAAGACTTGCTTCGGAACTGGCAATGATACTTTCAGGTAAAAGAAAACCTATCTACACTCCTCATGTTGACACAGGAGATTATGTTATCGTTATAAATGCAGATAAAATTAAGCTAACAGGTAATAAATGGGATCAAAAGAAACATGTTTATCACACTGGTTATCCTGGAGGGCTAAAAGAGATTCCTTACAGACAAATCTTAGATAGGGATCCAACTAAAATTATTAGATTAGCAGTTAAAGGTATGCTACCTAAAAACTCTTTAGGTAGAGCAATGATAAAGAAAATGAAAGTTTTCGCAGGTACTGAGCATCCACACGAAGCTCAACAACCTATTGAAATTAAATTATAGTATTGGAAGGAGGTCTTTAAATGGCTATAGAACAATACAGAGGTACTGGAAGAAGAAAGACTTCTGTTGCACAAGTAAGATTATTGCCAGGAAATGGAAACATTTCAATTAACGGCAAAGATATAGATGAATATTTTGATTACGAGACACTAAAAGTTGTTGCCAAAGAACCACTTGAAATATTGGAGATTTCTGACCAATACGATGCGATAATAAAAGTTACTGGCGGTGGATATACTGGTCAAGCAGGAGCAGTTAGACACGGAATCGCTAGAGCATTGTTAGTGGCAAATCCTGAATTCAGACCAACTCTTAAAAAAGCAGGAATGCTTACAAGAGACCCAAGAATGAAGGAAAGAAAGAAATACGGTCTTAAAAAAGCTCGTAAATCTCCACAATTCTCAAAACGTTAATATCAAGAATCAAAGAGTGGCATATTTGCTGCTCTTTTTTATTTTTATCTTATTGACAATATATAATATTTCATTTATAATTAGTTTTAATTGAATATTGCATTATGTAAATATGGTTGTACCATGGAAGTTGGGTGAGAATCCCACACAGGAATCGCTGCTGTAATAAGGGAGCGGTTATCTATTAGATGTCACTGGAGGAAATCTGGGAAGGCAAGATAATCGCAATGATCTTTAAGTCAGAATACAATACATAATGTGTAACGATACCTTCGGACTCAAGGTTAGTTATATAATACATATGTGATATTTGGTTACGTGTTGGAGAGTCCAATGCGTATTTTTTATATTATAGGAGGAAAAAGTGAAAGGAAAGAAAAAAGTCTTGGCATCATTTGTATTATCTCTTGTGCTGGTATTTAGTTTCCAAAGAGTTGGTAGGGCTATGCACATAATGGAAGGATATCTTCCATTGAGCTTTTGTATAGCTTGGGGAGTAATCTCAACTCCCTTTGTGTTAATGGGAATTAAGAATTTAAACAAAATTGCTAAAGAAAATCGAAATGCAATGATAATTTTAGCTATGGCAGGGGCTTATGCCTTCGTATTGTCAGCATTAAAATTGCCTTCAGTTACTGGATCTTCTAGTCATCCCACGGGAACTGGATTGGTTAGCATTTTCTTTGGTCCCACCATTGGAACTGTAATAGCTTTGGTTGTGCTATTGTTTCAAGCTATATTACTTGCCCATGGAGGTCTTACGACTTTAGGGGCAAATACTTTTAGTATGGGAATTGCAGGACCATTCGTTACTTACGGCCTATATAAATTAGGAGAAAGACTTAATATCAATAGGAAGTTTTCCATATTTATAGCCTCTGCATTGGGAAATCTGTTTACTTATGTAGTGACTAGTTTTCAATTAGCAATTGCACATCCTAGTGAGATAGGAGGAGTGGTGGCTTCATTTACAAAATTTGCAAGCATATTTGCAATAACACAAGTGCCCCTAGCAATTGTCGAAGGCATACTAACTGTTATCGTAATAATCGGTTTGGAATCATTGGCAAAGCCAGAGTTAGACAGTTTAGGTTATTTTGGAGGTGTTACAAGATGAAAAATGTAACAACTGTAGCAATTTTATTTTTAATTATCATAGCAATTGTCCTTTATCCTTTAATCACCATATCAGATTCTGAATTTGAAGGTGCAGACGGGGAAGCTGAAAATGTAATAGCAGAATTAAATCCAAACTATGAACCTTGGGCAGAAAGTTTTATAGAACCGCCAGGAGGGGAAACTGAAAGTTTATTATTTGCCCTTCAAGCAGCCTTTGGGGCTGGGATAATCGGATTAGGTTTTGGATATTTCCTTGGAAGAAGAAAACCTATTGAGGAAAAGTAATGTTTGTATCTATATTAGCCTCTCTCGTCCTTTTCTTATTAGGGCTGGGGAGGTCAAATCCCTTTATAACCTTTATCGGAATTACAGGAGTAATTGTCCTTTTCTTATTTTTAGATAGAGGTGATCACCATAACAATCTATTAATTATGGAGACAATATCAAATAATAGCCCTCAAAAAAGGATAAATCCAATATTGAAGGTATTTATAACTCTTTTTACAATCGTTATAATCGTAGGAGCAAACTCTCCTTTGATTTCTTTTGTTGCACTTATTGCTTCAATTTATCATTTTACAATTATAAATAAAACCTCTTATAAACATTACTTGGATTTTATTCATGGACCATTGATTTTTATTTTTCTCAGCATTTTGGGAATAATAATTTCTATAACGAAAAGTCCATTGGGCTATATTGACATTCCTGTATTTAATTTTTTTATTTCTATTACTATGTCTTCCCAAGAAAAGGGAATAAAATTACTATTAGTTTCTCTTTCTAGTATAAGCGTTTTAATTAATTTTGCAGCGACGACCCCCTTGGGAGATATTATTTATGCTCTCAAAAAGTTAAAATTGCCATGGGTTTTAATTGAACTTATGTATTTATTGTATAGATATATTTTTTCTCTGTTTTATGTTTTTAATTCCTTGCAAATTAGCGCTAAGACGAGACATGGATTTTCGAAAATCAAAACTTCCTATAAAACTTCTATGATGCTTGCAACTAGACTATTTAATAAGTCTTTTTATATGGCTAGAAATTCTTATAATGCTATGGAATCTAGAATGTATAATGGACAATTGAGATTTTTAGAAGATAATAAAAGTTTTAAAGATGGAAATTTATATTATATTTTTTTATTGACTTTGATTTTAATTTTTATTTTGGAGAAGGTATTATGAAGGATTTTAAAGTAAAATTGCAAAACGTCTCTTATAAATATCCAGTTTCAGAAAAATTTGCCTTAGAGGATATAACTTTAGAATTTTTCAGTGGAGAAAATGTCGTGGTCCTTGGAGAAAATGGAATGGGAAAATCTACCTTATTTCTTACGACAAATGGAGTTTACAAACCAACTACTGGTGAGATATTAATAGGAAACCACAAAGTAAAAGACAAAAGGGATTTAATGGAGCTTAGAAAAAATGTAGGACTAGTGTTTCAAGATCCAGAAACCCAATTTATAGCTCCAACTGTGGAAGAAGAAATTTCCTTTGGTCCTTTTAATCTAGGACTTAACAGTACAGAAGTTAAAGATGTTGTGGAAGAAGTTATTAATATTTTAGATATCCAAAACCTTAGAAAAAAATCCCTTTACGCTCTAAGTGGTGGAGAAAAGAAACTAGTTAGCATAGCCAGTGTTCTCGCACTGAATCCCAAAATAATTATTTTTGACGAACCCACTGCTGGGTTAGACTATTCCAATATAAAATTATTTAAAAAGGTCTTGGAAATTTTGAAAAATCGAGGGATTGGACTAGTCATATCTACTCATGACATAAACTTTGCCTGGGAATGGGCAGAGAGAGTAATAATTTTAAAAGATGGAAAAGTCTTGGCAGAAGGGGACACTATAAGTATTTTATCTGACGAAAAAATATTGAAAGAAAGTAATTTAGAAAAACCTGACTTATTAAAGTTTGCAGAACTAATTAAGACTGAGAAAGATATTATTCCTAGAAATTTCACCGAATTAGAAAATATAATAAAATCTATTAGATTAGGATAAATAAATAAAAAAGCTGAATACTTTTTAATGTGCACCCTTAAACACGGACATTAATATTTAATTTTTACTAAGCGGCTTGAAGCCTATATTCAATAGGTGAAAGGCCGTTTAGTTTTGCCTTAATTCTATCTCTGTTATACCAATCAATATATCT
>JAEZYW010000169.1 GCA_023418835.1 Bacillota bacterium
GTTTAATACTTTCAGTTGGTTCATTTGGTTGCAATATGAATTGTCAGTTTTGTCAAAATTACGAGATCGCAAGGGCGAGGGAATTTGATTACAAAACTTACGACATTTCCAGTGAAGAGTTAATCAACTTAGCTTTAGAAAAGAAAAATATTGGAAATATTGGTATAGCTTTCACATATAACGAGCCATTAGTTGGATTTGAATATCTTTTAGACACTTCTATTTTAGCAAAAGAAAAGAACTTAGATATCGTAGTGGTAACTAATGGTCAAATAAATGAAAAATACTTACAGAAATTATTGCCATACGTTTCAGCTTGGAATATAGACTTAAAAAGTTTTTCAGAAGAGGGTTATAAAAAACTAGGTGGGGATTTTAAAACCACCCTTAAAACTATTGAGCTTGCCAGCAAATCGGCTCATGTTGAGGTTACTACATTAGTTGTCCCTGGAATTTCTTACGATTTAGATCTTTTTGAAGAAGAAGTGAAGTTTTTGGCCAATCTAGATAAAGACATTCCCCTTCACATCACTAGATATGTGCCTAGATATAAATATAATGAACCTCCAACTGATATAGATTTATTGTATGAAATGAAAAAGACGGCAGAGAAACACTTAAATAGAGTAAAAATTGGAAATATTTAAATAAATTGGGAGATGAAAAGATGGCAAATATCTTAGTTGTAGAAGATGATTTAAGGATTTGCAATATTTTAGATGATTACTTTACAGAAGACGGTCACAATTGTTTTGTAATAAAAGACGGAATCCAGGCGATGAAATCTTTAATGGCAACTAATCCAGATATTGTAATTCTAGACTTAATGCTCCCTAATTTAGATGGATATAAAATTTGTCAATTAATTAGAACTGTTAGCGATGTTCCAATTATCATTTTAACTGCAAAGGGAGAAGAGACGGATAAACTAAAAGGTTACGATTTAGGTGCAGATGATTACGTCACCAAACCATTTAGTCCCAAGGTTTTAGTTGCCAAAGTAAACGCCCTATTAAAAAGAAGTGAAAACAAAGAGAACAAGGAATTGATAACTAAGGGTATATTGACTTTGATTTTCTCTGAAAGGACAGTATATGTCAATGGAGATGTGGTAAATCTTACATACAAAGAATTTGAAATGTTAAATTTATTTATACAAAATCCAGGTATGGTATTTACTCGAGAACAACTTTTAAATAAAATTTGGGGCTATGAGTTTGCAGGAACAACTAGGACTGTCGATACACATATAAAAACTTTAAGACAAAAACTAGGACCAGCAGGAAGTTACATAGTCACCATGATTAGGTCTGGTTACAAATTTGAGGTAAGATAAAATGAAATTTTTTAGATGGCTTGAAAGTCAATTTACACTTAAAACCTTGAATAAAAAAATATTTTTCATCTCCAAACTTATAGCTTTATCAATAATAGGGATACATTTTATTTCGATTTTATTTGTAAAGGATTCTAAAATAGGAATAGTAACAGTAATTTTATTTCTTACTGTTATTATGGTTGGCTTTGATTTATTGTTACATAAAATTGTTGTAAAACCAATGGAAACTTTGACAGATATATCAAAAAAGATGTCAAAACTGGATTTTACTCAGTATTCCAATTTGCACACTAACGACGAATTTGAAAGCTTGGGAAATCATATGAACCTTATGGCTGATAATTTAAAGAGGACCCTATCAGATTTAGAAGAGGCAAATAAAAAATTAGAAGTTGAAGTAGAAAAAGGGAAAATATTATTAAATCAAAGAAAAGAGTTAATTGATCAATTGTCCCACGAAATGAAGACACCTTTAGGTGTTATACAGGCGTATGCTGAGGGGATAAAAGATACAAACGATGAAATAAAAAAAGAACGATATATTGAGACTGTATTAGGAGCCAGTAAAGAAATAACGGAATTAATAAATAATCTACTGGATTTATCGGCGCTAGAATCGGGGAGTATAAATCTAAAGAAAAGTGAATTTGACTTGGTGGAATTAATTGAGACCTCCATTGGGCAACTTCTTATAGATATACCGGAGAAAAATTTTGAAATAAAAGTTCGATTGCCTGATGAAAAAGTATTTGTTTGCTTAGACAAAGATAGGATCAAACAAGTTATCAATAATTACATAGTCAATGCAAAAAATCACGTTCATGATAATGGCGTTATTGAAGTTAGGTTAGACGACTCAGAAGATTTTATAAGATTTTCAGTATATAATTCTGGCGATAAAATAGATGATGAAGAAGGAAAATATATTTGGAATAAATTTTATAAAAAGAGAAGTGAAAACAAGGGAACAGGTTTAGGGTTAACTATAGTTTCTCAATTACTAAAACTAGAAGGAATAGAATACGGATATAGTAACAAAGAAAAGGGAGTAGAATTTTATTTTATCATTTCTAAATAAAAATAATTTTTATAAATCCGACTAAGATATCAAGTCGGATTTTTTTATTTCACACAAACTTTTCTCCAATGACAAATAGACTTCAATGGCAAAAAGTATAATTGATATTGAAAATACTACACTAAACTTTTTTAAAGGAGACTAACTATTAAAAGTCAAGAGGTAAAATGAAAAAATATAAGAATTGATATTGGTAAAAACTGAATAAAAACAAACATGAAAAATAGACCTTAAT
>JAEZYW010000111.1 GCA_023418835.1 Bacillota bacterium
AATCCCCAGGAACTACTTCTGGAGCTGAAACTTCCATTGTTCTTCCGTCTCGAATTACCTTAGCATTTGGAGCACTCATCTTTTGCAACGCTTCTATTGCAGCTTCAGCCTTTCCTTCTTGATATACACTAAGTATCGAGTTGACTAACACTATGGCAAGGATGATAAAGGTGTCTTCTATTTCTCCCACAAAAGCAGACAAAATACTTGCACCAATAAGAATTAAAATCATTGGGTCTTTGTACTGATCTATGAATTTTGCTAGTAATGACTTTTTAGCACCCTGTTCTAGTTCATTTCTACCATATTTTTCTAAACGCTCCTTAGCAACTTCTGAACTCAACCCCACATCTTGAGTTGTCTCTAATTTTGCCAGGGCATTTTCGGTATTCAAATTATACCAATTGTCCATTTATTCCTCCTAAAATTAAAAAAATGACCTTTAGCTTAGTAATCTTAACTAAACCAAGGTCTTGCAAACGCAGCCTGCGTGTTTAACCGGGAAAATTCCGTAATGACGACTAAACTTTACTATGCTACTCCCCTTCGCTATTATCAATTATACCACATACAAGGGGAAAATAAACTAGAATTTTATTTAATATGGATTTAATATATATTATATATAATGGGTAATATATAAGAAATTATAAACCTTGAGGTGAATTATGAAATATGGAATTATAGATATTGGCTCAAACACAATCAGGCTAAATCTATATTTAGTTAAAGAAAATAAAGAGATTGTATCTCTATTAAATAAAAAGACAGTGGCAGGTTTGTCAACCTACATCAACGATGGTCATATGACGAAAAAAGGAGCAGATAAATTAATTAGAGTTTTGAAAAACTATTTAAACATCTGCAACCACTTTGAAATTGATGGAGTTTTTTCCTTTGCTACTGCCGCTTTGAGAAATGCAAAAAATAGTAAAGAAGTATTAGAATATGTCGAAAAATCTGTAAACCACAAAATTGACTTAATATCAGGTGAAAAAGAAGCTCATTTTGGATATTTGGGAATAAAAAAAGATTTTAATTTAAATACCGGATATATCATCGATATCGGTGGGGGTTCCATTGAAATCACAATTGTAGAAAAGGATAAAATAATTTTTTCTAAATCCTTGAAAGAAGGACACTTATCTTTGTATAAAAAATACGTTAGTAGAATATTTCCTACAGAAAAAGAAGCCAAAGCCATTTCAAAGGATATCAAAAAATTATTAAAGATAAATAAAGTTCCAAGATTAGACAAATCCTATCCCTTTTATGGAGTTGGAGGTACGATTCGTGCCACGGGAAATGTTTCAATGGAAATTTTTGACTTGCCTTCAAATTCTTATCTACAAATAGATACGGTAAAAAAATTAGAGTATAAATTGAAAAAAGTTGATCCTAAAATTATGAACACTTTACTTCAAGTAGTTCCAGAACGTGTACACACCATAACTCCAGGGGTCATTGCATTGTTGGAAATCGTCAAATACCTAAGGGCATCAGAGATCAACATCAGTAGAAACGGAGCTCGCGAAGGCTATTTGATTGATTGTATTAGAAAAAATTGTAAATAATTTATAAAGGAGTTTTACAAGTGTCTGAAAATATTGAAATAAGTGAAGAAATCCAATCAAGAAAAGCGGAAAATTTATTTGAATATTCAATGAACCGAGAACTAAGCTGGCTAAATTTCAATAAAAGAGTTTTGTACGAGTCAATCGATTCCTTAACACCAGATTTCGAAAAGCTTAAATTTGTATCGATATTTACAAGTAATTTAGAAGAATTCTACAGAGTTAGGGTTGGATCTTTAACAGATTTATCTTATGTAAATGATGCCAATGCAGATAACAAGACGGGAATGAGTGCAAAAGAACAGCTTAAAGCTATATTTTTAAAAACTGAAGAACTTTTAAAAGAAAAAGATACCATCTATGAAAGTGTAATGGAAAATCTCAATTCCCATGGAATTTATGATGTAGATTATTCAGAACTTAGTAAAAAAGAAAAAAAGAAGGTTCATAAATATTACACAGACTATATTGAACCTATATTGTCACCCCAAATAATAGATTTTCATCATCCCTTTCCTTTTATAGAAAATAATAAATTGTATATAGCTTTGGAAATAAGTGACAAAAACACAAAATCTTTTGGCTTAGTTTTCGTACCAGACAATTTAAAAAAATATTATATCTTATAAAGAGAAGGAATTTCTTTTATAAGATTAGAAAATATAATTGTGAATTTAATTGAAAATACATTTAGCAATTATAAAATTGAAAAATCTCAAGTTATAACTTTGTATCGAAATGCTGACATAAACACAGAAGATTATTTAGCTGACAACAACGAAGACTATAGAGAATATATGAAAATCATTCTCAAAAAAAGAAACAGACTACAAGCCGTTGCTCTTAAGACAAACAAACCCTTGAGTAAAACTTTGGAAAGTTTTTTAAGAGAAAATCTATCTATAAAGGAAAACCAACCAAATCTTTGTAACCACAGCTCCTTTAATCATGGATTATGTTTACGATTTGGAAGGCTTGGTATTGGAGAAAGGATTACATAATATTCTCTACAAACCATATACGCCTCAAAATAATATTCAATTAAATAGAAATAAACCCTTTTTAGATCAAATATTTGAAAAAGACGTTTTATTCATCTATCCATACGAAGATGTGGAAAATTTTATTAAAATGTTAGAAGAAGCTTCGGAAAATCCAGAAGTCATCTCCATTAAAATAACTATATATAGACTTGCTAAAAATTCAAAAATTATTAGAGCTCTCCTTAGAGCCTTGGAAAATGGAAAGAGAGTAACGGCTTTAATGGAGCTACAAGCGAGGTTTGATGAGGAAAATAATATTAACTATTCTGACGTATTGCAAGAAGCTGGATGCAATATAATCTACGGTATAAATGGATATAAGGTTCACTCCAAAGTTTGCTTAATCACTTTTAAAAAAGGCGATAAAATAAAGCATATAACTCAAATAGGAACAGGCAATTATAACGAAAAAACGTCAAAAATATATACTGACCTCTCCTTAGTAACTTCCAATGAGGGAATTAGTCTAGATGCCGTCAGTTTCTTTCAAAATATGAGCATAGGAAATATCCATGGTCATTATAGTAGCTTAATTGTGGCGCCAGTTAGCTTGAAAGAAAAAATAATGGAACTAATTGACGAAGAAATTGAAAAGGGAACAGAAGGAGAACTATTTTTTAAATTCAACTCTTTTACAGATAAAGATTTAATTTTGAAATTATCTGAAGCGTCTAAAAAGGGAGTTAAAATTAGGCTCTTGATAAGAGGAATCTCATGTTTGAGACCAGGAATAGAAAACCATACGGAGAATATTGAAATCAGAAGCATTGTAGGAAGGTATCTAGAACATCC
>JAEZYW010000175.1 GCA_023418835.1 Bacillota bacterium
AGCCTACACAGCCGTCGGCTATCAGCTGGGAGTTGCAAATTTTGTAAACACTTTTGATAGATTTATTAACAGAACCGTCTCCAGAACTCCTATACCTCAAAACAGGCCTTCAGGTCGAGGTGGAAGTTCTACCCATACTTCTTCTTCAGGAAGAACTCACGGGGGCGGGGGAAGAAAATTTTAATATTTTTTAGACCCAATGGAGGGATGCCTCCCTTACGATTGCCGTAAAGGTAGTCAAAAAGATCTATTGAAATTTTGTCTTTAGTCTTTAGTTCAGCAATTACGCTGGACTTTTTTTATGAAATTTTTAAAGGCAGTATCGATAATTATTTTCAATATCACTATTGTAATTTGAAAAAAAACTATGTATAATTAGTATTGATAACCGATATCAACAAATTGTTTACTTACTTATTAATTAATAGAGAGGGATATATATGTTAAATTTACTTATGGCACCAAAATGCAACGATATGAAGATTTGCAGAATTAAGTGCAAAAGAAGTTGTGACAATCAACTTCGTCATCTGAACAATCTGGGGTTTGTTGAGGGTGCAAAAATCTGTATAGTCAGCGAAAATAACGGAAATCTAATCGTTAAAATAAAGGATTGTAGAGTTGCGATAGGAAAAGATATCGCAAAGACAATCTACGTAGCATAGGAGATAGAATAATGGTGACATTGAAGACTGGAAAACCAGAACACAATTACAAAGTTTTAAAAATACACGGACATGGTCCTTTAAAAAGAAGAATTATGGATATGGGAATTACAAAAGGGGCGGAAATTTACGTTCGAAAAGTTGCGCCTTTGGGAGATCCCATACAAATAAATATTAGAAATTATGAGCTTAGTCTCAGACGAGAAGATGCTTCTTTAATTGAAGTGGAAGAAATCGGGGGGGAAAGTTAATGAAAGTTAGGATAGCCCTAGCGGGAAATCCCAATAGCGGTAAGACAACTCTTTTCAATGAAATCACAGGCTCCCACCAATATGTGGGAAATTGGCCTGGAGTAACAGTGGAAAAGAAGACGGGACAATATAGAAAAAATAGAGATATAGAATTTACAGATTTACCAGGGATTTATTCCTTGTCTCCATACACTTTAGAAGAAGTGGTGGCAAGAGATTACTTATTAAATGAAAAACCAGATGCGATAATAAATGTCGTCGACGGTTCCAATATCGAAAGAAACTTGTATTTATCAACTCAGCTTTCTGAGCTGGGAATCCCTTTAATAATTGCATTAAATATGATGGATGTCGTCAGAAAATATGGCGACAAAATCGATGCTCAAAAATTGGAGAGACTACTTAATTGTAGAGTTGTGGAGATTTCTGCCCTTAGAAATGAAAATCTAGACAAGCTAATTGATGTGGCAGTAGAAGCTTCTATGGATAAAAACAATTATCGAGAAATCAAAGCCTTTTCTCCAGAAGTGGAAGATTACATTCAAATTATTGAGAAAATTATTTCAGGAAAAGTAGATGAAAAGTCCAAAAGATGGGTTGCCATAAAAGTTTTTGAAGAGGATTCTAAAATTGATATAAATCTATCTGAGGCTGAAAAGGAAGAAATCCAAAGGGTAATTGAAGAATCCCAAGAAGCTTTTGACGACGACGGAGAAGGAATAATCACAGACCAAAGATATAACTTCGTCACAAATATTACTTCCCAAGTTGTAGAAAAGGGAAGAAAGGACAAGTTAACGACTTCTGACAAGATAGATAAAATCGTAACCAACAGATTTTTGGCAATTCCAATATTTGCCGTAATTATTTATATGATTTATTTTATATCCATAGAAATTGTGGGAGGCGGAATAACGGATTGGATCAACGAAGACTTTTTTGAAGGAATCGTCGGTGGAGGAGTTCAAACTTTCCTAGAAAATGCCGGTGCTTCTGAATGGATAGTTTCTCTCGTTGTAGATGGAATAATCGCCGGTGTCGGTGGAGTTTTAGGATTCTTACCAATAATTGCAACTTTGTTTTTATTCATTGCAATTTTAGAAGATATTGGATATATGGCGAGAATTGCTTTTATATTAGATAAAGTATTTAGAAGATTTGGTTTAAGTGGAAAGAGCTTTATCCCAATATTAATTGGAACGGGTTGTTCAGTTCCAGGGATAATAGGAACTCGAACTATTGAAAATGACAGAGATAGAAGAATGACTATAACAGTGGCTTCTATGATGCCTTGCGGGGCAAAGACGGATATTATTGCAATGTTTGCAGCTGTCTTTGGAGGAGCCTTTTGGTTCGGACCATTATGGTATTTCGGCGGTATATTGGCAGTGGTCATATCTGGAATTATTTTGAAAAAGACTAAGATGTTTGAAGGAGATCCTGCACCCTTTGTCATGGAACTTCCCGAATATCACACTCCAAGTGCTAAAAACGTAATAAAAGCTACTTGGACTAGATGTAAAGACTTTATAGTAAAGGCGGGTACTGTAATATTGCTAGCAACTGTGGGAATTTGGTTCTTACAAAATATTAGCATTAGTGGAGAATTTGCAGCTTTTGAAGAAGCTTCATCTCAATCCGTTCTTTCCTTCTTAGGTCAAAAGATTGCTTGGATATTTGCCCCTCTAGGATTTGGAAACTGGATGGCTACTGTGGCATCTGTTTTAGGACTTATTGCTAAAGAAGTTGTAGTTTCTACATTTGGAGTTTTGGCAAATCTTGGGGAAGTTGAAGCTGACTCGGCAGTCCTTAGTACATTTGTAAGAGAAAACTTTACGACGGCGTCAATGCTTAGCTTTATGTTTTTCAACCAATTTACAATTCCTTGTTTTGCAGCTTTAGGAGCAATAAAACAAGAAATGGGAGACAATAAATGGTTTGGATTTGCCGTTGGATACATTATGGCGTTTTCATATACCATAAGTTTGATGGTTTATCAATTTGGAAGAATTTTAATAGATAGACAGCCTGTAAACGGCTGGAC
>JAEZYW010000177.1 GCA_023418835.1 Bacillota bacterium
GGAATATGATGTAAAACTTTTTAACCGCAAACCCACATTATCTCTAACTGATGCCGGAAAATTGTTTTACGAAAATTTAAAACACATAAAGGCTATGGAAATTTCACTGGATCATCAAATCTCTGAAATTAGAGGTGAAACCGTGGGAGAACTTAGGGTTGGCATTAATAATGTTCGAGCCAGAATAATTTTGCCTACAGTTTTAGATAAGTACTTAATGGAATTTCCAAAAGTAAAAACTTCTTTTTTTATTAGCGATACTTGGTTACTTTCTGAAATGTTAATTGATAATAAATTAGATTTATTTATAGGAGTGGAAACTGCATCTAATAAAGCTTTCAATAGAATAAAAATTTACGATGAAGATATCTATTTTATCGCCACAAAAAACTTTTTAATAAATAACGCAGGATTTCAAATAGAAAAAATTGAAAAGTCCCTTAAAGAAGGAATTAGTTTATTAGATTTAGACGGCGTTCCTACCATAAGGAATTTAGATGGATGCTCTTTTAATAACATTATAGACAACAACTTAACAAAATTTGATATTCATCTGCCTGAGGTGATAAACACCAGCGATTATGATATACAAATTGCATTTTGCGGAAATAGTATGACTGGGGCATTTTGCCCTTCCCTAATTTTAAGTAGAATTTTAGAACATAATGAAATTAACTCCGAAGAAAATCAAATACTAATTTTTAAAATTAAGGAAATGAAAGATAAACTTAGAATAGATTTGGTAACATCTTCAATTGTTCCTAATCCTAAATATCTTGACGTATTTATCCAAAATTTTGTAGCATATACTAGGGAAAAATACGATATGTTAGAAAATATCTTTAATAAATAAAAAGCATAAAAATGACCTATCTAGAAAAATACTAGACAGGTCATTTAATTTTAAAACTCAGTTATTATTCTCTTCCTCTTCTTAAAACCTTACCGGATCTTTGTCCTGAGTGTTTTCCATTTTCAACAGTTATTCCACCATTTACTATTACATATTCTATTCCTTCTGGGTATTGAACTGGATCTGTGAAAGTTCCTTTGTCGATTACCGTTTCTGGATTGAATATTGTAACGTCTGCGTAGTAGCCTTCTTTAAGTTCTCCACGTTTTGGAATTCTCATTGCTGATGCAGGTTTTTGAGTCATTTTATTTATCGCTTCTTCTAAAGTGAAGTTTCCTTCTTCTCTAACATATTTTCCAAGGACTCTTGGGAAAGAACCGTAAAGTCTTGGATGAGGTTTTCCTGGGCTTAGAAGTCCGTCTGTACAAACATTCATTTCTGGTCTTCTCATAAACTTAACTACATTTTCTTCTGTAGCATTGAAGTTTACCATTCCAACAGCATTTTCTTCTTCCATTATAATATCAAATGTTGCAGTATATGGATCAGTTCCTCTTAGTTCCGCTAATTCTGTTAGTGATAATCCTACAGCATCTTGGTTTTTCTCAGATACAACTGATGTTACAAATATTCCATGGAAACCAGCAAAGTCTATAAAGCTGTCCCATCCTTCAATACCATTTTCGATATCTTGTTTCATTCTCTCACGGTCTTCTGGATTTTTTAATCTTTCAATCAATTTATCAGTTCCGCCATCGTGTGCCCAACCTGGAAGTACAACTCCTAACATTGTGGATCCTGCGATATAAGGGTATTGATCAAAAGTTACTTCTATACCTTCTGCTTGAGCTTCTTCAATCAATTTTATCATATCGTCAATTTTATCCCAGTTCTTTTGTCCGCAAACTTTAAAGTGGGAGAAGTGTACTCTTACGCCAGATTCTCTACCAATTCTGATAATTTCTTCCATTGAGCTTAAAATGTCATCGGCTTCAGATCTTTGATGAGTTACAAATACTCCATCGTATTCTGCAACAACTTTACACATTTCAATAATCTCTAACTCTTCACCATATGCACATGGAATGTAGATAAGTCCTGTAGAAAGTCCCCATGCTCCTGCTTCCATTTCACGTCTAGTGATGTCTCTCATTTTTTGAAGTTCTTCTTCAGTTGGAAGTCTGTTATCTAAGCCCATTGCTTCCATTCTGATGTTACCATGAGGAACTAGGTAACCTTGGTTAAGTCCTGGACCTACTTCTTCAATCATCTTTAGATAATTGTCTGTAGTTTCATATTCCCAATCTATATTGTCAGAAACTCCATCTAAGCCCGCTAAATTTTTTCTCCAAGAACTGATATATTCTTTTGGTAGGGGAGCCATTGAAATTCCGTCTTGTCCTAATATTTCAGTAGTTATACCTTGCATAACTTTAGGTAAAACTTCTGGTTTTTCCAATACGTCCAAGTCACTGTGAGAGTGAGTGTCTATGAATCCTGGAGCAACTACAAGTCCTTCTGCGTCTATAACTCTTTCTACTCCATCTTCGCTAATTCCTTCACCAATTTGTTTTATTAGGTCTCCTTCAAGTAAAACGTCACCTTTAAAACTGTCTTTGCCTGTACCGTCTATTATCAAACCGTTTTTAATTAATATTGACATATTTCCTCCTTGTACTTTAATCCTATTTCTACCTACAATTAATTGTCTGACATTTCAAGTCTTGGAAGTTTCTTACCACCTGCTGCGATATCTGCCTTAGAGATTAGATAAATCGCCGCTAGAGCTACTAAACCACCTGGAACAATTCCGTTCAAACCAAATGGAGATTTCAAAACGAAAATCCAAACTGCTGCTACTACCGTACCTACTAATATAGCGTAGAATCCACCTTTTTCAGTTACATCGTCAACAAATAGTCCAAAGATAAATGCTGCGAAAGGTCCTGCCGATCTAAGTGCAAAAGCACTCATCATAACGCTAATTATATTTGATCCTGATAATGCTACTGCAACACCAAATGCTGCCGCTGCAAACATCGCCACTTGTGATACCATTATAGCTTTTTTCTCATCTACTTGACCTTTTGCCACATATGGTCTGTATAAGTCATTAGAGAACATTGTCGCTGTACCAATCATATTTCCTGACGCCGAAGATATTGTCGCTGCTACTATTCCAGATAAAACTAATCCTGCGATTATTGGATGAGCAAACTCTACAGTTGCTGCTGCAAGTGCATTAGTCACTTGTCCACCTTCGATAAATCCTGGAATTGCAGTGTATGCCATTAGACCGATTAAAGCTGGAACTATAGCGTAAGCTGCAGAAATAACTCCTGCCATTACAGAACCAGTAAGTGCTGTTCCTGAATCTTTAGCAGATGCAAGGGTTTGAACAATTTCTTGTCCTGTTGTAAATGTCATAAAATACATTGCTATGTATCCCAATATGGTTGGTATTCCAACTCTCATCATACTAGTTAAATTGAATTCTCCACCTGAAGCATCGCTTAGTGCTCTTGCTTTTTCAAATAATGCTCCCAATCCTCCAACTGCTGGATTGTTAGACATAATAAACATTGCAA
>JAEZYW010000182.1 GCA_023418835.1 Bacillota bacterium
CCTAAAACCTCTCCTGTATTCGTCTCAATCCCTGAAGGAACATCTATGGAAACCTTAAACTTTCCAAATTCATTAATCTTTTCAATTACTTTTTTGGCAATTCCAGTCACTTCCCTATCCAAACCGATTCCAAAGATCCCGTCCACCACCACTTCTTTGTCCATTAAAGATTTAATCAATTGATCCAAATCCTCATCTTCGTTGATGTAGTGAATGTTTAAAGTCATTCTTTTTAAAATCTCTAAATTTTTCTTGGCATCAGGAGTTTTTACATCTTTAACAATAAAAACCTCTACGCCTTTATCATTTAAAATCAAATGGCGAGAAAGAGCAAGCCCGTCTCCCCCGTTGTTTCCACTCCCACAAACGACAACATAAGAATTGTGATTTTTAACTTTTCTAAAAACTCCCATGGCGGCATTTTCCATGAGTAATATAGAATCAATTCCAAATTCTTCAATGGCTCTTTTATCTAATTTTTCCATACTTTTCTTTGTAATCCTCACAATCCCACCTCCTGATAATAGAATATCACTTTGTCAAAATTTTATAAAGTTAGAATTTAATAATCCCTTGAAAAAATTTTTAATTTATGTTAATATATAATTCCTGTGGTGGTATCGCCAAGTGGTAAGGCAAAGGTCTGCAACACCTTCACCGCCAGTTCAAATCTGGCTACCACCTCCAGAGTATTAGGAGATTTCTTTATAGTTATCTCCTATTTTTTTATAGGAGGAACAATGATAAAAGGAATATTACTAGACTTAGACGGACTAATTTCAGATACAGAAAAACTCCACATGAAAGCTTACCAAGACGCCTTTTTGGAAAAAGGAGTGGAAATAACAGACAAAAAATACAGCTCCCATTGGATCCAAGCAGGACTTGGAGTTAGGGATTTAATAAATGAAAAAAATTTAGACTTAGAAGTAGAAACTATGAGAAATTTAAAAAAGAAATACTACGATAAGCTTTTGGATACTCAATTAAAGCCCATGCCCTATGCAAAGGAATTTGTAGAATATTTTCACAAAAAACTTCCCATGTGCGTAGCCTCTGGATCCCTTGGGATGGATGTAAAAAAGGTCTTGGAACTTTTAGACTTAATGAAGTATTTAGAATTTTATCTTTCCCACAACGACGTGGAAAACGGAAAACCCCACCCTGAAATTTGGCTAAAAGCTGCGGAAATGATGGGACTAAAACCCCAAGAGTGCATCGCCCTTGAAGATGCTGAAAAGGGAATTATCGCAGCCTACAATGCAAATATTCCAGTAATTGCAATTCCAACGGAATATACAAAAGATAACGACTTTTCCCTTGCAGATTATGTGGTGAAAGATTTAAAAGAAGCAATGAAAATTATTGAAAATTTGAGATAAAAAGATATATTACATGACAAAGGAGGGTCTATTGCGACCCTCCTTTTAATAAAAAGAAATATTTTAATAATCTCTTCTTCCGCCTCTAGCGATTAAGCCGATTAGAAGAACTACTACTAATATGCCCACAACGATTACTAGAGTTCTGTCAAATCCAAACAACATATTGTTTGATGGCGATTCTTCTGTAATATTAACGTCTACTTCAACTGGCGGTTCTACGCCTTCGCCTCCACTTTCAGAAGCAACTAAGATTTCATTTTGTCCGCCTATTGTTCCAGCCATAATTGGCTGAACGCCAAGGAAAACTATTACTAAAGCAAATAGTAATATCGTTTTTAAACTTCTCATAATTAAACTCCTTCTTATTAATTTTGTTAAACAATTATAGAGAATGTATACCCTAAGAAAATTTATTAAACTCAAATAATAAGAAATTTGTATTACGATATTTATTTATCAATTATCGGTATGCGTAAGAATGCGTATCATACCAAAAAGGTCGAAGATAATATCCTTTTGAGACCATTTCATGGCCTGCCGGCCCGAGGGCAGTCGAGAAAGGATTTATCGAGACCTTTGTTTTTTATTATGAAATTGCGGGACGCGTGGGAACGCATCCCCTACAAAACCACGGGATGTATGGGAATGGGTTCCTACTCTATTGTTCCTCCCCCGACGACATAATCCCCTTTATAAAATACTGCCGCTTGTCCTGGGGTTACCGCTCTAATGGGTTCGTAAAACTCTGCAAAAATTTTCCCGTCCTCCATTGGAGAAATCTTACCCTTTGTTGCCCTTTGGCTATATCTCGTTTTTATTTCCACTTCCATAGGCTCTTCTAACTTTTCTATATAGATCATATTCAAATCAGAGACCACCATATTTTCTGAAAATAAATCTGCGTTATCTCCTAAGATAACCTCGTTTTTTACAGGATCAATCCCCACCACATACGCGGGTTTTCCCAAGGCAATTTTTAATCCCTTCCTTTGGCCAATAGTGTAGTGGGTGTAGCCTTCGTGTTCTCCCAAAACATTTCCATCTAAATCCACAAAATTTCCTGGTTTTGTAACAATTCCCAGCTCTTCTCGCAAAAACCTCTCATAATCGCCATCGGTGACAAAACAAATGTCTTGGCTATCAGGTTTTCTTGCAACGATTAAATCCCTTTCTTCTGCAATTTTTCTAGCCTCTTCCTTTGTTATCCCTTCCATTGGAAACATAGTCCTTGAGAGTTGGTCTTGGGTGAGGGAATAAAGGACATAGGTCTGGTCTTTTAATGGATCTGAAGATTTTTTCAAAAGATATCTATCCCTTTTTTCGTCATATTCAACTTGGGCATAATGACCAGTGGCGATTCTGTCAAAACCCAATGCCACTGCCCTTTCTATCATTTTATTAAATTTTATAAAGCGATTACAATCGATACAAGGATTGGGCGTCTTTCCTTCCTTATACACTTCGCCAAATTTATTCATGACTTTGTCAATAAACTCCGCCTTGAAATTGAAAGTGTAGTGAGGAAAACCTAATTTAAAGGCAACGCTTTTTGCATCTTCCACATCATCAATGGAGCAGCAAGTTCTCGTTCTTTCCATTCCAATGTCTTCGTTATCGAAAAGTTTTAAAGTCGCACCGGCAACTTCGTAACCTTGGTCTACAATTATAACTGCCGCAACGGAAGAATCTACTCCCCCGCTCATGGCTATCATAACTTTATTATTAAATTCTTTTCTCATGATTTCAGTATATCAAAAAAACATTTCCTTTCATAGTTAAAAGAGACATTGATGATTTTGTAAATAAAAAAAGCCGCATCTTCTTGCGGCAAAATTTCTTTTATCTAAATATTTTTCAAACACTCACTACACAATCCCTTTAACAAAACGTCTTGGCTTGTGATTTCGTATCCTTCAATCTCGCTAATGTCAACTTCCATTTTCTTTACTGGCAAATCCTCAATCTTGTTGCAACTATTGCAAATAAAATGGGCGTGGTCGTCCATAATCATATCGTAATGCACTTCGTTGTTGTCCATATTGACTTCTTTTATAATTCCCTTATTTAAAAACAATTTCAAATTATTGTAAACAGTCGCCTTTGAAATTGTCGGTAGCTTGCTAGACAAATCCACAAAAATTTTGTCAGCTGTTGGGTGTACATTGTTTTTTTGTAAGTATTCTAACATCAAAATTCTTTGAGAAGACGCTCGAATCCCGTGCTCTTCTAAATATGCTCCGTAGTTTTTGTACACTTTTTTCACCCCTTTAACTTAAAAATAGAATGAGTTTAATTTTATTAGGAATATTATATTATTATAATAGAAGATTGTCAAATATTGGAATCCTTCTAAATTTATAAAGTTTTTACAAAATAATTCCCCCAATCTGCTATACTCTAATACAGGAGGAAAATTAATGACAAGAAAAGTACACATAATATCCTTTGACGGGTTGTCCAAAGTGGATATGGAGTATTTAAAAGAAAAGGAGTCTTTTAAAAGGCTTTTGAAAGACTCCTCTTACTCCTTTGAAGTAGAAAGCGTCTATCCATCTTTGACATACCCAGCTCACACATCGATTTCAACAGGCAACTATCCAAACCGCCACGGCATTGTAAACAACACGTTATTAGAACCCCACAGGAAGCACCCGGATTGGCACTGGTATGCAAAAGATATAAAAACAAAAACTTTCCAGCAACTGGCTACGGAAAACGGCTATTCAGTTCTCGCCCTTCTTTGGCCAGTAAATGGAGGAGCAAAAATAAAATACAACTTTCCAGAGATTTTCGCCAACAGATTTTGGTCTAACCAACTAGTCGTCTCTCTGATGAGCGGCTCCAAGAGATTTCAAATCGAACTCTTCAGAAGGCACGGAAAAAATCTGCAAGGAGTAAAACAACCAAATCTAGACGATTTCACCCACTCAAACTATCTTTACTCCCTCAAAAACTACAAAACTAATATAACAATGGTCCACTATTTTGACCTCGACTCCCATAGACTCAACTACGGATTTAACTCCTTTGAAATTAGAGGGGCACTGGATCGCCACGACAAAAGAT
>JAEZYW010000034.1 GCA_023418835.1 Bacillota bacterium
GTTATATGTAGATATTTATAAAGATTTTGGAAATTTCAAACTAAATGTAAAATTTGAATCCGTCAACGAAGTTATGGGTCTTTTGGGAGCTTCTGGTAGTGGGAAAAGCTTGACTTTAAAATGCATAGCTGGAATAGTAACTCCCGATAAAGGACGCATCGTTTTAAATAATCGGGTTTTGTTTGATTCAGAGAAGAAAATTAACCTTAGACCCCAAGATAGAAAAGTGGGATATTTATTTCAAGATTATGCACTTTTTCCCAATATGACCATTATCGAAAATATAAAAACGGGGATCAGAAGTGATAATAAAAACAAAAAAGGGGATTTAGTTGAAAGAAAAATAGACGAGATGCGACTTAACGGGTTGGAAAATAAAAAGCCAATCCACTTATCAGGAGGAGAAAAGCAAAGGGTTGCCCTTGCCAGAATATTGGTAAATGAGCCTGAACTTTTGTTATTAGACGAACCTTTTTCTGCATTAGACGAATTTTTAAAATGGAAAATAGAAATAGAAGTAAAAGAAATTATAGATTTATATAATATACCTTCCCTTTTCGTTTCTCACTCTAGAGACGAAGTCTATAGAATGTGTGATTCTATAGTTGTTATGAATAAGGGAAAATCTGAAGAAAAGCAGATTACTGAAGATTTATTTAAAGACCCTAAGACTTTTGCATCTGCCCAGCTTTCTGGGTGCAAAAATTATTCTTCAATTGAAAAACTTGGAGAAAACAAAATCTATGCAAAAAACTGGGGGATAAATCTTACAGTTCCAGATACAAAAGATTTAGATATAATTGGAGTTAGAAGTCATTACATAGATATAGTTGAAGATTCCTCGGGAGAAAACACATTTCCCCTTGTGATTTGCAACGAAATAGATGAAATATTTAATGTTGCATTGATGGTAAGTAGTGACAATGACCCAGAATGTGATAAAATAAGAATCGACATTGAAAAAAACAAATGGAAACAATTAGAAGGAAAGGAAAACTTATATTTTAGGATCAAACCTGAAAGTATAATGTTCTTAAAATAGATAATTATGAAAAAATTCGATCAAATTCACCCTGATGAGGGAGCAAAAATTTTATTAGATTTGGATATAAACTTAGAAACAGAAGAAGTTTCAATTATGGATTCTCTAAATCGAGTTTGCGCAGAGGATGTAATTGCAAAAATTGACGTTCCTCATTTTGATAAATCTCCCTATGACGGATACTCCATTAGGGGAGAAGACACAATTAATGCAACTGCGGAAAATCCAGTGATATTAAAAGTAATAGAAGAAATTCCTGCAGGACATCATCCACAAAAAGAAATTAAATCTGGGGAAGCGGCAAAGATTTTAACTGGTGGAGAAGTTCCAAAGGGTGCAAATGTAAATATAAAATTTGAAGACACAGAATTTGACGAAGAATATGTAAAAATATTTTTCTCAATAAAAGCTAACAAAGACATTATAAAGGCTGGAGAAGACACTAAAAAAGGCACTATTGTTGTAACAAATGGAGATGTAATAACCCCAGGTATAATGGGCCAACTTTCTTCCCAAGGTATATCCAAAGTGAAAGTCTTTAAAAAACCTTTGGTGGGTCTGGCAGTTACTGGTAGTGAACTTTTAAGTCCCCACGAAGAATTGGCTTTAGGAAAAATTTATGAAAGCAATACTGCAACATTTGTGGGAATTTTAAAAAACTTGGGTTTTGAAGTGAAAACCTATGAAATAATTCCCGACGAAGAAGAAAAAATTAGAGATTTTGTCGAAAAAGCTATTGACGAAGTGGAGATTTTAATTACAACTGGTGGAGCCTCTGTGGGAGATTACGACTATGCCCTTTCCACGATAAAAGATTTAGGAGGAGAAATCCTATTTTGGAAGACGGCAATGAAACCTGGTGGATCCATAGTGGCTTCTAGACATAAAGATAAGACAATAATTGGACTTTCTGGAAATCCCGGTGCTGCAATACTGGGGATGTACCGAGTTTGTCTACCTTATTTAAAAAAGACTTTAGGTAAAAAAGATTTATTTTCTCAAGAAATCGATGTGATTTTAAAAGAGGATATGAACAAAAAAAGTCCAAGAGTTAGAATTTTAAGGGGAAATTTGGAATTTAAAGATGGTAAAGTTTACTTTGCTGAAAAGACCTATCAGGGAAATGGCGTTTTGTCATCTTTTATAGACTGCGACTGTTTTGCAGAAGTTCCAGCGGGTTCAAAGGAATTAAAAGCGGGAACTATTTTAAAAGCTTATAGAGTAGGCAGCATTTTTGGAAATATTGGTGAGTAAATGAAAGATCAACACAATAGAGAGATTTCTTATATGAGAATTTCTGTTACAGATCGCTGTAACTACAGATGTACGTACTGTATGCCTGAAGAAGGAGTGGAAAAATGTCATCACGAAGACATAATCTCTTTGGAAGAAATTGTCAGAATTGTAAGAAGTGCTTCTAAATATGGAATTAGAAAAATAAGAATCACTGGCGGAGAACCCTTAGTTAGAAAGGGGATAGTTCATCTTTGCCGAGAAATAAAGAAGATACCTGAAATTGAAGAAATCTGCATAACGACAAATGGCTCCCTATTAAAAAGAATGGCAAAGGATTTAAGAGAAGCTGGAGTAGATAGAATTAACTTTAGTATTGACACATTGGATCCAGAAAAATTTCAAAAGATTACCAGATGGGGAAAACTAGAAGACACCTTAGAGGGAATCAAAGCTGCCATAGAATGGGGATTTAAAATAAAAATAAATACCGTTTTAATTGGAGGATTCAACGAAGATGACGTTTTTGAACTGGTAAATTTGACAAAGGACAACGACATTCAAGTTCGATTTATAGAATTAATGAAAATTGGAGAGACTAGAACCTGGGAAAAAGAGGCATTTATACCGAATACCAGAGTTTTAGAACTAGTGCCTGAACTGGAAGAGTACGGTCTCCAAGGAGTTGCAAAAACTTATAAAGTTCCTGGATACAAGGGGAC
>JAEZYW010000049.1 GCA_023418835.1 Bacillota bacterium
GGAATATACAATACCTTCAGACAATATCTTCAAAGAATGTCTGTAGGTATTGGTCTTATATAGGAGAATTATGAAAAGAAAAAATATATTGATTATTTTTTTTATAGGACTTTTATTATCACCTTTATTTATTTCTGGAATAAGAAGGATAGAGGGTGCTATGATTGAGAAAAAGATAGTAGAATTAGTTAAAGAAGATAAGCAAAATATCATTAAAAAATCTAAAGAAATGATTGAAGCGAATGAAAATTATAAGTCTTTGCATAATGAGTATGGGTCATTTAACATAGATGGAGTTTATAGTAATAAAGATAATATTATCGTCCAGTATTCTTATAAGGGCATTGGAATTGCATCTAATTCAAAATATTACGGTATATATTATAGCGAGAAAGATTTGCCTTCATCATACCAAAACAGATCTATTGATATAGAAAAGTTTGGAAATAAAGCATGGAGATGGAGCGAGGCATCTACTGATAATGGGGGAATTACTAAAAAAATCTTTGACAATATATATTATTATGAAGCATGGTTCTAAGATATTATTGTAAATAAAACATATTTATAACTTTTTTTGAATCTCTTCTTTTACAGGTAAGGACTTCCAGTTTTTTGATTTTAAAATTTCTTTTTCTAATTTAGATGAATTAGTCAAGGATACCTCTACATATCTTGTACCATCGCCAAAAAAACCTCCATGTGTGTCAAAATTTTTTTAATACCTCGCCGGAAATATTGATGTTGGTTTTCTTTGAAATGTATTGTAAATCCGAGAAAACAAAATTATTTATCATAAGAAAAAGAGTCAATGCTATTAATATGAAAACAAATATTTTTTTCAAAATGCCACCTAGATAATAAAATTATTTTCCTTTCTTTTTGTTAAGCAATTTTCGTAATTTAAATTATATCATTTAAGCCAAGTTATTGTATACTTGTAAACAACAAAGAATAAAGACAAATTTAAACGGTATGTCTCCTTTTTATAGAAACATACCGCGTAAATTAAATACCGTGGGTTTTGTTATATATTGTTACTTCTAAATCCTATCCTTTAAAATATAAGATGCAATATAGGCACCGTTAGTATTATGGAAAGAACTACCCTTTCTACCCAAATAATAAAATAATCGCCTATTGTTAGAGGGATTTTTGTAGCCATCATACAAGGTATTGATGCCGAGAAGAAAAGAATTTCAGATACACTGACGACTGCTATTAAAAATTTAGTTATCATATCCGCTTCAGTTACCAATAGTGCTGGCAAAAACATTTCTGCGATACTAAGGGATATTGCCTTTGCAGCTAATAGTGGCTCTGGAACTCTTGTTATTAGTGTAAATGGATAGAATATATATCCTACTATGTCAAATACAGGGGTGTATTCAGCGATTACAATTCCCAAAACTCCTATAGACATCAAAAGTGGTCCGATTGCTAGTGCTAAATTTATTCCATTTTTCAGATTGTCTAAAACAGACTCTGCAATAGTAGGAGCTTTCATAAAACTTCCCATACCTTCATCTATGGCAGTTCGAACTATTCCACCTCTTATAACTACCTCTGGTTCTCCTTCTTGGTCGTTATAATATGTCTGTGGTTTTTTTGATAGTGGATAAATTCTAGCTGTGATTGCAGAAACTAAAAATGTAATAATTAGGGTTAGCCAGAAATATAGTAACCACATATCCATTATTCCCAAGGTGTTTGCTACGATTATCATAAATGTTGCAGATACAGTAGAAAACCCTGTAGCAATAGTTGCCGCTTCTCTAGAGTTGTATTTTCCTTCTTGATATACTTTATCTGTAATCAAAAGTGCCAATGAGTATGAGCCTACAAAGGATGCCACAGCGTCAATGGCTGATCTTCCTGGGGTTCTCCAAATAGGTTTCATAACTGGTTGCATAAATACTCCAATAAATTCCATCAATCCATAATTTACTAAGAATGATAAAAATATTGAACCTATTGGTACGATAGTAGTGACAGGAATTACTATCTTGCCGTAAATAAATGGGATTATATCGTCTCTCATTAAAAATGCTGGGCCTTGGTTTAATATTGCCATTATAACAAAGGGGATTCCTAAAAGTCTTAAAATACTGAATATGATGTCTGAAGTGGAATTGTTCCACGTTTTTCTAATAAAAGGTAAAAGTCCCCCTACTATTACCACAAGTCCCCCGTAAATTGGTCCCCAATTAGGTATCATTCTTACAAAACTTACAATATGATCTACAGGTATTGTAGATTTTCCTCCTATTGATATAGGAACAAAGAACATAAACACGCCAAAAGCCGCGAATAGGATAAATTTTATTATATCCATTGATGTATATTTAATATTTTCTTTCATTTAAATTCTCCTATATTTTTTCTTTATTTTTCACTTACTTTCTAAAATTATTTTTTAAAGTTTCACACTTACAATATAAGATATACCCAGACGATATCTTATTTTAAAAATTCTTTCTTATTAAAGTATCTAGATTTTTACCCACGGCGAGTTTTAAGCTTCTCAATTTACATGTCTTTTTTTACAAAAAGTATTTAGAGTTTATGTATTTTCCATAGTCCCATTTCTATTTACAAGATTATCACCTTTAAATAGATTTTCAACTTGTTTTAATAATTATGGCTATACATTTTAATTGTGGTTAATAGTCATAATTCTTTTCACAGATTAAACTCCTCCCTTATTTAATTAATAATTAGTATATCACATAACATCTG
>JAEZYW010000102.1 GCA_023418835.1 Bacillota bacterium
GCAAAACGTGCAGGTAGGCTTACATTAAATCCATTGGCACATGTGGATCCATTAGGTATTGTTGCTATGGTGGTTTTTAGAGTAGGATGGGCTAAAGGGGTTCCAGTTAATCCTAATAATTTTAAAAATAGAAGATTGGGAACTATCTTAGTATCCCTAGCGGGTATAACTACAAATTTTATAATCGCAACAATAGCAGCCTTAATTTTTAGATTTGTAGACTTACAAATGCCACCACTTTACTTGTTTTTGTATATTTTAGGCTATGTAAATATAATGCTTGGAGTATTTAATTTATTGCCATTTCCTCCATTGGACGGATCAAAGGTTTTATTTTCAATTTTACCAGGCAGGTTAGAATATTTCTTTTCAAAAAACGAAAGATATTTTTATATTATTTTAATGGTATTAATATTTACGAATAGAATAGGCCCAATTATTTGGCCAATAATATCTAAAATTATAGGAGTTTTGTTCTTAAATGGATAATACAATAAATGTATCGATACAAAACGTTTATGATGGTCCTATGGATCTTTTATTGAATTTAATAAAAAAAGAAAAAATAGATATTTATGATATACCAATCTCACATATAACAGATGAATATCTCAATACTATGGGCAAAATCAGTTACATCAATATAGAATCTTTTTTAGAATTTTCAGATATGGCTGCAACTTTATTGCAAATAAAAAGCAGATTATTGCTTCCAGTAATTAATGACGATGAGGAGGAGGAAGATCCTAGAGAGTCTTTAGTAAACAGATTAATAGAGTACAATTATTTTAAACATATATCTGAGATATTGCTAAGCTATTACTCTATTGGCTCTGCTAGGTTGGTTAAAAAATCTGAAGACTTGACAATTCTTTCCTTTGAAGAAGATATTGATTACAAAGATATTGACAAGGAAAAGTTAAAGCGTTCCTTTCTATCTCTAATAAAAAAGGATGTAAGTGAAAATATAGTTCCAGAATTTGATATTGAAGAAGAATTGATTACAGTAGAAGAAGGTATTGCTTTTTTAAAGGAAAAATTAGAATCTTCAAAGAATTTTGTTTTTGAATCTCTTTTTTCTAAGAATACATCTAGAATAGAAATTGTCACTTATTTTCTAGCAATATTGGAATTGACAAAGAATGGAAAAATTTATTTAAACCAAAAAAACGGAAGGGACATATTAATAGCTAAAGTATGATGAATAATTTAAAAAACATTATTGAGGCAATTTTATTTGTCTCCGGAGAACCAGTAAAAATAAAAAAACTCTCATCTACATTTAATGTAAACGAAAGTGAAGTAATGGCATTATTAGATGAATTGATAAAAGATAAATACGGAAATGATGATGGAATTCAGCTGCAAATTATTGAGGATGAGGCTGTATTTACAACTAACAACATCTATTATGATTACATTAGCAATTTTTTCAATTACGATAAAACCAAAAATTTATCAAATGCTGCTTTAGAAGTACTTTCAATTGTAGCATATAAACAGCCTGTTACTAAAAGTGAGATAGATAACATTAGAGGTGTGAAATCTGATTACATACTATCAAAGCTAGTGAATGACGATTTTATCTACATTTCTGACAAACTAGATGCTCCTGGTTTGCCAAATTTGTATAGCACAACAAGTAGGTTTTTAAGAAAATTTAACTTAAATAATTTAGATGATTTGCCTACTATAGAAAAAGAAGAGGTGGAAATTTGAGATTACAAAAATTTCTAGCACATTCTGGGGTAGCTTCTCGTAGAAAATCAGAAGAAATAATTGCCTTAGGAAGAGTCAAAGTTAACAATTCTATCATAACAGATCCGGCATTTAACGTGGAAAGGGCTGATAAAGTTGAGGTTGACGGTAGAATAATAAAAAACAAATCTAAATACGAATATTATTTATTGAATAAACCCATTGGAATAGTATCCACTGCTCGCGATGAAAAAAATAGAGTAAATGTTACAGATTTAATAGAAACAAATACTAGGATTTATCCCGTCGGAAGGTTGGATATAGATACTAGTGGATTAATAGTGATCACTAATGACGGAGTTCTTACTAATATAATGACTCATCCACGATATGAGTTAGAAAAAACATATATAGCCACTGCAACAGGAAGACCGAATAAGCATTCCCTGGATTTGCTCAGAAGAGGAATGACTATAGACGGCTATAAAACTAAGGGAGCCAAAGTTAAAATATTAAAAAATTATGAGACTCACTCTGTCATTGAAGTTATTATTGATGAAGGAAGAAATAGACAGATAAAAAAAATGTTTGAGCAAATTAATCATCCCTTAAAAGCTCTGAAAAGAGTGAAAGTAGGGGAATTAGAAATTGGCGGTTTAAGACCTGGAGAGTACAGAGAGTTCAACGATGAAGAAATAGAATATGTGGAGAAACTCAAACGTGGCAAAAGGTAAGTTTTCAAACGTACACAGTATAGTAAATTGGATTATCGAAAATATAGTTGAAGAACATTGGATATGTGTAGATGCCACGGTTGGAAACGGAAATGACTTTTTAAAAATTTTAAAAAAAATAAAAAACAATGGGTTCCTCTATGGATTTGACATCCAAGAAATAGCAATTAACACTACAAAAGCAATTGTAGAATCGGAAAATTCTAAGAGCAATTATAAATTAATTTTAGATAGCCACGAAAACGTAAAGAGTCATATCTTTGAAAATATAGATTTTTTTATAATGAATTTAGGCTATTTGCCTGGTGGAGACAAAAATATAACAACTACTAAAAATTCCACCAAGTCTTTTCTTGAAAATGCCATCGACATTTTAAATATCAATGGTATTGGCGTTGTGGTTTTTTATCCTGGCCATGAAATGGGAAAAGATGAGTTTATTTATATTAATGAGTATCTGAGTAGATTAGATCAAAAACTTTATAACATATTAAAATTCGACTTTATTAATCAAAGAAATAATC
>JAEZYW010000162.1 GCA_023418835.1 Bacillota bacterium
GTATCTAATTCACCGTATTTTGAAGAAATAGATACGAGGTTATTTGGTAAAACTGTAAAACCCCCGTATTCATCTATTTGAACAAGTCTGTCGTTTATGAGTTTTCCTAAAAAACTCTCATTTAAATATATAGATTTCATAGATAAATCCAAACCAGTTGCATTTAAAACCCAATCTACCTTTTTCTTAACGGATCTCATATTATTTTCCTCTGATAAAAGATAGAAACGGCCTTCCTTTTCACTATGTTTAATGTCTTCAATATTTTCTAAAAATTCCAAAATACCAGATCTGCCTGCTTCTACTAAAATTTTTCCAGTGGGAAGGGGTAGAGGTCCTGCAAAAACTTGGATAATATCTTCGTATTTTTCTTTGTATTTTTTTCTATCCCTTTTATGAAATTTAAGCCAAGCAAAATTAAAGGCATCAGCAGTATCTGCAAGATAGTTTTGGGCAAGGATTAACTCCTCATTTTTTTCCAAAGATAATTCCAGTCCTTCAAGGCCATTGACGTATTTTTTCAAAAGAATATTAAAATCAATTTTTAGATTTTTTATATCCCTTTCAATTAGCTTATCAAAGTCTTCAAAGGAAATGTGATCGTTATTATCTTTTGCTATAGCTTTTAAATTATCTAAAGTAAGATTTTCTATTTTTACATTGACTACCTTCATGCGCATAGAGGGTATGGTATTTTCTCTGGAAAACATATAAATTTTTCTTATTTTCTTTTCATTTATAAGATATCTTCCTATATCAACTGCAGAAAGACTAGTTCCTATAATGCAAACTACATCCCCTTCTTTTATGTCCTTTAATTTTTCTCTTGCAGGATAAATTTCTTCAATATAATTTTTGTTGCCCTTTAAATCATAAAAATCCATGTGGGGCAGTTCACCAGCACAAAGATGCACTCTATCGTAAACCTTGCTACCAGATTTTGTAGTAAGTTTCCATTTTTTATCTCTTTCTATCCATTTCAAGTCAGAAACTTCTTCATAAAAAATATTGGCGTTGAGGTTTTTTAAAGTGTTTTCAAGTCTTTTACTAGAATATTTTCCAAATAAATTTCTAGGAACGTATTCTTCATTAGTAATCTCATTTTCTATTATCCAATCATTAAAATCCTTCATATTCTCATAGTCATAGCTAATTTTGTTTCGTTTTACATTTATAAGTATTTCATCAGAATCTTCTCTAAAAGGATATCCTTTACCGAAACTCTTTTTACTATCATAACAGTCAATTTTTATATTATTAGGGTTTATTTCTTTTTCGTAAGCATAAGCCACTCCCATGCCGGCAATACCCATTCCTATTATTGCGACTTTCTCCACAAAATCCCTCCATTAATTGATAGATTAATATATTATCTACTTACCCAAATATAGAAAAATAAAGAACTTTCGATTTATAAAGCCCTCAAGTGATAATAAGCTGGGAATTTATTTAAATAAGCTACAGATGAAATGAAAATTAAGGCATAAATTGTAAATAACTGTTGATTTTTCGTCCATCAGGGTATATTATATTAAATGCATAGTAATTTAGTTGGAATTAAAAAAGAGGGGTGATTTGATGAAGCTATCTACTAAGGGGCGATATGGTTTAATGGCTATGGAAGTATTAAAAGACGCTTATGGAGAGGGTCCAGTGTCTGTAAATACAATAGCAACTGAAAAAAATATCTCTGAGGCTTATTTAGAGCAACTCTTCTCACTTCTCAGAAGGAACGGATTGATTACATCTATCCGTGGTGCTCAGGGAGGCTACGAATTAGCTAGGCCGCCTGAAGAAATATCAATAGGAGAAGTTATTCGTTCTTTAGAAGGTGATGTGGAGCTTTCGTGTTGTGACGGCAATACGCCATCATGCAGTGAAGATGCACCTTGTAGGATGAAATCTGTCCTAGATAGGATAGAAGACAGTATTTCTGAAATTACTGATTCTATCAGTTTATCAGAATTATAGTAAATTAATGGGGGGAACAATGAAAGAATTAATATATATGGACAATGCAGCGACTACTAAAGTTTCTGAATCAGTTTTCGAAGGAATGATTCCATATTTTAGAGAAAATTATGGAAATCCGTCTAGCATTTATTCCATAGGACAAGTGAGTAAAAAAGCTATTACAGATTCTAGAGAAAAAGTAGCAAAAGCATTAAATGCAGATCCAAAAGAAATATTTTTTACTGGATCTGGAACTGAAGCAGACAATTGGGCTTTAAGAGCCTATGCTGAAGGAAATAAAAATAAAGGCAATCACATTATTACTACAAAAATAGAACATCACGCAATTTTGCATGTATGCGAATATTTGGAAAAGAATGGATTTGAAGTGACTTACCTAGATGTGGATAGTGAAGGTTTTATTGATTTGAAGGAATTAGAAGAAGCAATTAAACCTGAAACCATATTAATTTCAATAATGTTTGCTAACAATGAAATAGGAACAATTCAACCAATTAAAGAAATTGGAGAAATTGCAAAAAAACACAATATTGCTTTTCATACCGATTCAGTACAAGCAGCGGGAATTTTAGATATAGATGTTAAGGAATTAAATATAGATATGTTGTCACTTTCTGCACATAAATTCCACGGTCCAAAAGGAGTAGGAGTTTTATACGTGAGAAAAGGCATTAAACTTCCACCTTTTATGATTGGTGGAGGCCAAGAAAGGGGCAAAAGAGGAAGTACTGAAAATGTTGCAGGAATAGTAGGATTGGGAATCGCTTTAGAAGAAGCAAAAGCTAACTCTGAAAAAGAGAGAAAAGAGCTAAAGGAATTGAGAGATTATCTAATTGAAAAAATGTTAGAGACAGTTCCTCATTCTAGATTGAATGGCCCTAGAGGAGACAAGAGACTACCTGGAAATACAAATTTTGCCTTTGAGTTTATTGAGGGAGAATCTTTGTTATTGCTTTTAGACAGCTTTGGAATATGTGGTTCCAGTGGAAGTGCTTGTACTTCAGGAAGTTTAGATCCTTCCCACGTTTTACTGTCAATAGGGTTGCCCCATGAAATTGCTCATGGTTCCTTGAGATTATCATTAAGTACAGAAAATACAAAAGAACAAATAGATTATGTAGTGGAAAAAACTGCTCAAGTAGTTCAAAGACTTAGGGACATGAGTCCGCTATATGAAGATTATTTAAAAGGAGTTGAAAAGTAATGTATTCAGAAAAAGTAATGGATCATTTTATGAATCCTAGAAATATGGGAGAAATTGAAAACGCAAGTGGTGTAGGAGAAGTTGGAAACCCAACTTGTGGCGATATAATGAAAGTTTATTTAGACATCGATGGTGACATCATTAAAGATGTAAAATTCAAAACTTTTGGATGCGGTTCTGCAATTGCAACTTCTTCTATGGCTACAGAAATGATAAAAGGAAAAACTATCAAAGAGGCTATGGAAGTAACAAACAAAGCTGTAGCAGAAGCACTAGACGGGCTTCCACCTGTGAAAATGCACTGTTCAGTATTGGCAGAGCAAGCAGTAAAAGCGGCTTTACTAGATTATGCACAAAAAGAAGGAATAGAAATTGAAGGCTTAGAAGATTTCGATTTTAGCGATCCAGATCATTAATAATTTATAAAAAAGGGGTGAAAAAGTCACCCCTTTTCTTTTTTTGGGGTATAATAATAGTGGAGGTATTTATTGCATATGAAATTGGAAATTATTGAGTACGTAGAAGAGGCGATGGATAAAATCTCGGCTGATTCTTTCGACTTGGATATTGCTAAAAGAGATATAGAAATGCTTTTAGAAGGTTTCTTGAGAGAAGAGGACTATTATTTAAACGTAATTTCTAGAGTTAAGTCACCACAAAGCGTAAAAGAAAAAATTTTAAAACAAGATTTATATAAAAAGTACGACACAGTAGATGGATTGTTAAATGGAATATCAGATATAGTTGGAATTAGGATTGAGTGCAGATTTATTCACGATGAGGAAAAGGTTTACAACAGATTAGTGGAATTATTCGACATACACGTGGGCAAGGGTTTTTATACTTGTATGGAGAATAAAAAGGTGGCTTTAAAACTAGATGAGCCACAACCTCAATATCAAAAAAATGGGTTTGAGATTTACAAAATAGACGGCCACTACATAGGCAAAGATACAGTTTATAATTTTGAACTACAAATTAAATCCCTGGTAAATAATTTTTGGGGAGATATAGAACACAGAATTCTTTATAAAAATTACAATTATCTATTAAGTGAAACTTTTATAAAAGATATGATGGGTTCTATAAAAGAAAATCTTACTCTAATTGACAAACAATTGAGAGTTGTTTATGACCACGTATTTAATTTACAAACCAATCGGGAAAATGGAGTTGAACAGATTAAAGATATCATAAAGAAAATGACTTATGATATTTACTTCTATAAAATTCGAACTCAATTGGGATTTGTGGTGGATTTTAGAAGTATTGTAGATTTAATAGTCGAGTATGTATTTATGAAAGAAAACGGGGAAGGTCAAAAGCGAATAGGAAAAGACTTTTTAGATTTATTGAAAAAACTTTCAGGTACTCTTGAAAGACAACAGAATTTTGACGAAGTGATAGAGTTGCCTAGAAAGCCCGTTTTTAAAGAGAAAAATGAGATAATAATCGGAAAACATTTAGTTGATGTAATAAACAAGGATTTCAGATGGAATGTTTTTTTCCGAATTGTATTTGACATAGAAGAAGGAGATAAGACAGAAGTTTTAGAAGATTTCGTAAGATATCTTAGAATACGCTTTGAAAATATAGCAAAGTGTAGCGTTAGACAAAGTAGGTTTGCAATTGGAAATGAAGATGAAGCTTCAGAATTTATTTTAGATGCAATAATTGAAAGCTTTATAAGAGATTTAGATGCAGAAAACTTAGATGAAAAGACCCTTATCTCTTTAAAACAAAATATACAGGGATATTTATTAGGTATAATTTCTTGGGAAGAATGGGAACAACACAAAGCTGGAATTAGGGAAGGGATATTGTCATTTAAAGCAGAATGATTTCTTAATAAAAACTGATTGAAATATATGAAAAATGGGGTACAATTAAAATAGAGATTCAAGAATAATAGGAGGTTTTCAATGACAGATAAAGATATTAATGGATGTGGATGCGGAAGCGAATGTGGATATGACCACGATCACGATCACGATCACAATCACGAAGGTATTGAATTAGAAACTATCGTTTTAACATTTGAAGATGAAGAAGGAAACGAAGAAGAGGTAGAATGTGGAGTATTGGGAATTTTTGACGTTGAAGAAAATTCTTATATAGCTTTAGTTGTACCAGAAGACGAAGACGGAGAAGAAGCATTCTACATTTATAGATACGAAGAAGAAGAGGACGGAACTCCTGTTCTTGATGTAATCGAAGAGGAAGAAGAATTCGAAAAGGTGAATGACGTTTTCGAAGAGCTATTTTTCGTAGAGGATTTTGAAGAAGAAGAAGTATAAATTATTAAAGTGAGGGGATTATTAAGTTAATCCTCTTTTTAATAAGGAGGATAAATGAATTATAATTTTAATTTAAATAGTAGCCAAAGAGAAGAAGTTAGCCTTGATAATTACAAAGGTAAGAAATTAGTTTTATATTTTTATCCTAAAAACAACACGCCAGGTTGTACTATGGAAGCAATAGAATTTGGTGAACTTTATGAAGAGTTTAAAAATCTAGGAGCTGAAGTTGTAGGGATAAGCAGAGATGGAGTAAAATCTCATCAAAATTTTACAAAAAAGCACGAACTACCTTTTGAATTGTTGTCTGATAAAGATCGAGAAATTAGTGGGCAGTACGGTCTTTTAACTCCAACTAAAATGTATGGAAAAGACGCCATAAAAACTGAAAGGGCTACTTTTATTTTTGACGAAAATTCTAATATGATAAAAGAATTTAGGGATGTAAAACCACAAGGACATGCCCAAGAAGTCTTAGATTATTTAAAATCTTTGTAACTTCAATCATGGATCAAAAAATTTATAATAAATATTCAGATTTCCTCAAGGAATACTTTGGAGAAAAAGTATACAAACTTCCAATAAGTTTGCCTCTGACTTGTCCAAACCGAAATGGTACTTGTGGATATGGTGGCTGCATTTACTGTTCAGAAGAAGGGGGATCTCACGAAAATCTAGAAAATACCCTTTCCATTACTGAACAAATAAATATCAATAAGGAATATATTGGATCTAGGTATGGGGCAAAGAAGTTTATAGCCTATTTCCAAAGTTTTACTAATACTTATTTGCCTTATGAAGAATTTGTAAAAAATATTGAAGAATCAATTAAGGTTTCAGAAATAGTAGGAATTAACATTTCCACTAGACCTGATTCAATTACCGATGATATTTTAAACTATTTAGAAAAACTCAGTGATGATTATTTAATAACTGTAGAATATGGACTTCAAAGTGTTAATAATAGGACACTAAAAATAATAAACAGGGGCCATAAGCTCTCGGATTTTATTGATGCCGTAATTCGGACAAAAAAAAGGGGCTTGAGAGTTTGCGTTCATTTGATTGGGAATCTTCCTTGGGATGATATAGAGGATTTGGAAGAAGGAGCTAATATACTATCTGTATTAAAGGTGGATGAGGTAAAATTACATTCTCTTTATATTGTAGAAGACACTATTTTAGGCGAGATGTTTAAAAAGGGAGAAATAAATATGGGTACCATGGATGAGTATGTAGAAAGGGTAATTACTTTTTTAACTCATTTGAGCCCAAATATTTTAGTTCAAAGACTTTTAGGAAGAGCGCCAGAAGAGAAAACTCTCTTTTCCAATTGGGATACCTCTTGGTGGAAGATACAGGATTTAATAATAAAGAAGATGGAAACTGAGAATTTATATCAAGGAAAGTACTGCAAATTTAAAAACTTGTAGAAATTAATGCAATTATGCATGGTTTCGTATATAATATATCTAAATAAATAGGAATGTATAATATATTAAATATAGAAAGGATGAATTAAAATGGTTAAATTTATTACTGGAGCGAAGGGTTCGGGTAAAACGAAATGGTTAATTGACAGTGCCAACGAAGAGTTTAAAACGGGAAATGGTAACATCGCATTTATTGATGTTGATGACGATCACATTTTCAGTTTAGACTTTAACATTAGACTAATAAATGTCACAGAGTATAAAGTAAGAACTATAGCAGCACTTTACGGATTTATTTGCGGTATGCTAGCTATGGATTATGACTTAGAAAAAATATATGTGGACAGTATATATAAAATAGTAGATTTTTCAGATGAAGATTTAGTTAGAATTCACGAAGATTTAACTCAAATTAGTGAAGAACACGACGCTAAAATCTATTTAAACATTGACAAATTGACAAGTGAAATGCCTGAAAGTTTAAGAGAATTTTCAGAAGAAGCTACATTGGAAGCATAATATATTTAGAATTAGAATGAAGGTGAATTATTAAATGAAGAATAAAAAAAATCTTAGATTTGTCTGGTTAATATTGGCTGCTCTTATGGTATTTGGAGCATTCTCACAAGTGCTATCAATATTAGTGTAGGAGGACAGTTTTGATCGGGGTTAGAAAGCGAAACGCTTTTGAAAAATTCTTCGAGAACAGGTCTTTTTTAATAAAAATGTATGAGAATAATTCTATAACTAAACGGGAATTTCTAGAGATGAATTATGAAGCTATTAGAAATTCTTGTATTAGACCCTTTGTAAAAATAGATAGTTTTGAAAAAGGATTATATAATTATCAGTACTACAATTCTCTAGCCAAGTATTATAAAACTTTGGCTAGAGAATTGAAAATGTCTAAAAATTATAAGAGGGATAGAAATACTTATTTAAATAAATGCGACCATTATTATCATTTAAAAGATGTATCATCTCTAAAATTGATGAAGTTCTTAGGCTTCAAAGGGGTTGAAGCTTATTTTATTGAAACTAAATCAGTAGGTTTAAGGGGAAAGTTATACGAAATTGTATTGAGGGATTTTGAAGAAGCAATATTTCACTCAAAGTCGGAATGGCTATTGAAAGAATTGCAAGACGCTGGAGTTTTTCTTGAAGGAAAACACAAATCAGTTATTGCCGAATATATAGACGAAAGGTACTAAAATAATAAATGAAGCGAGTAGCGATTGTTACGGACTCAAATAGTGGGTTTGAGTTTAAAGATCAAGGGGATGGGTTTTTTATATTGCCTATGCCCTTTATAATTGACGAAAAGGAATATGTAGAGGGAGTCAGCTTAGATAAAGAATTATTCTATAAACTTATGGGTGAGGGCAAAAGAATTTCTACTGTCCAACCACCTCTAGCTGAAATACTAGGCATATATAAAAAAATATTAGCTGAATATGATGAAATTCTTCACATACCAATGTCTTCTTCTCTAAGCGACACATACCAAACTTGTGTAGCCGTCGCCAATCAAATTGGAGAGGGAAGAATTTTTGTAGCAGATTCCAAAAAAATTTCTGTTTCTCTAAAAAGAAATATAATGGACGTATTTAAGTTAGTTAAAGAGGGTTTATCTGCTAAAGAAATAAAAGATATACTGGAAAAAGATAAGGAATCTATGAAAGCATATGTGGCGTTAGATACTCTAAAATACTTAAACCTTGGGGGTAGAGGTTCTGCTGCCCTTACAACTATTGGAACCTTCCTTAAAATAAAACCCATGGTTTTTTTGGGACCGGGAAAACTAGAGTCTTCAAAAAATATGCGAACTATGAATCAGGCGAAGGAATTTATGCTTGAAAAAGCCAAAGAAATTGTTGGAAAAGACCCTGATAATTACTATGTGGATATAGCACATACAAATACCATTGAAGAAGCTTTGATATTTAAAGAGCAGATAATTTCAAAATTGAACTGGAAAGATGAAATTTTGATCGAAAATCTGACATTGAGTATAGCAACACATATTGGACCAGGAGCTCTTGCAATAGCTATTACAGATAAATTACAAAAATAAAGTCTTGTCATCTTTAGTTTGAAACTGGAGATGGCTTTTATTTGGAGGATAAATGGATAGATATAGTACAATTGACACTAAAGATAAAAGAGAAATAGTTCTTCTAAAGGGAAATCCTTGCGTTTGGGGGAAATGCACCTTCTGTGATTATATAAAAGACAATACAGACAATTTAGAAGAGATGGTAAAAGTTAATAAGGAAGTTTTATCTAAGATCACAGGGATTTACGGAAAGCTAGAAGTAATTAATTCTGGAAGCGTCTTTGAACTACCACCTGAGACTTTGATCGATATAAAAGAAATTGCAGAAAGTAAGAATATTAAAACTTTAGTTTTTGAAGTTTATTATAACTATAGAATGAGACTTCCTGAAATAAGAGATTTCTTTAACCCGATAGATGTTGAGTTTAAAACGGGAATTGAAACATTTGACGAATACTTTAGAAATGCCGTTTTAAAAAAGGGCATCATCTTTGAAGACGAAAATGAGGTTAAAAAACACTTCGATGTAATATGTCTACTTGTGGGAATGTTAGGGCAAACAAAAGAATCCATTAGAGAAGATATTGAGAAATCTAAGGTATTTGACAGAGTTTGTATAAATATATTTACGGAGAATTCTACAGTTGTAAAAGAAGATCCTGAATTGATCTCTTGGTTTAAAGAAGAGTTTGGACATTTAGAAGAAGATGAAAAATATGACATTTTATGGAATAACACGGACTTTGGAGTGGGAGAATAATTTCAATTGTCTTTTAATTACATACTATTCTTAAGTACTTCCTATGATGGCTTCCCTTAATTTTTAAAAATAACAATGGAATTGGATTTTTTGTTAATTAATAATTTTCTTTGTTTTATAAAAATATTCATGGGTATAAAATTATTAGTTAATAAATGTGGAGGTGCTTAATATGTTAAGAGATTTATATGAAGCTAGAAAAAGAAGAAGATTTAGAGAAGAAGTAGGTAACTTAGTAATAAGTGCATCTTTAGCTGCTATGGCAGGAGCGGTTGTGGGAATATTATTTGCTCCAAAAAGCGGCGAAGAGACTAGGGCTGAAATTGCTGAAGGCACTAAAGAATTGGCTGAAAATGTAAAATTAGGCGCAAGAGATATAGCTGATGAAGTATATATCAGAGGACTTGAAGCAAAAAGAACTGCAAGGGATACAGTTGATAAAATAGCTGCAAAAACTGAAAAAGTAATTTCAGACGTATCAGAAGCTGGAGAAGACGTTTACGAAGCTGCACAATATAAAGCACAACAATTTGCAGGAGATGTAAAAGATAAAGCTGAGGATGTCAAAGAAGGATTAAAAGACAAGGCTGAAGATGTTAAAGAAGCTACTGAAGATCTAAAGGATGATTTGGCAGCTAAAACTGAAGAAGTTAAAGAAGACGCAAAGAGATTTGGAAGAGACATTTCAGAAAAAGCTGAAATAAAAGACGCAAAATCTCCTGCTGACTTAGACTACGGAATTTGTGAAGACCCAGTTGATATAAGTTGTAAAATTCCAGAGGACAGAAGCAAGAAAAAATAAGACAGGAGATGATTAAATGATTTCTATTACAATTATGGATTTGTTAATTATCATCTTGGCTCTAGCTGGACTAGTGGTTCTTGTGTTCTTTGCTCTATTTTTACAAAATGCTTTAAAATTGGTGAAATCGGCAAACGAATTAATTGAGAAAAAGAGAACTAAAATTGATACTGTAATTGACGAAATCCCCGTATTGGTAAGTAATGCAAATGAAATTTCTATGAAGGCGTCAATGCTTGTAGACGATATTAATGAAGTTGTTATAAGATCTAAAGACGACGTCCAAGGAATTGTGGCTTCTGTAAATAGAACAATGGACGATGTCAATAGAGTTAGCAATATTGCAACAAATCTGGCAACACAAGTAGAATATACTGCAGATAATGCAGTTCAATCTGTAAACTCTTTGACAGATAATTTGTTAGATGCGTCTAAGTTTATAAGTTATAACAAAGATAACATCATAGACTACGTGTACATCATTAGAGACTTTATAGAAGAAATAAGAAGAATCTTTTTCGGAAGAAGATAATAAAATGACCTCTTAGGAAATGTAGTGACCCCCTAAATCCGGACATGGATTAGGG
>JAEZYW010000022.1 GCA_023418835.1 Bacillota bacterium
AAATTTAGATATAAATTTGCATATAGCAATTTATATAAAACTCACGATACTTTTTAAATAAAAACATAAAAAGTATCAGTCCACCTTAATCAGGATGAACTGATACACAAATTATTTCACACTACCCTTAAGGGAGTGAATTTTTATTTTTCAATAAAACAGCCACCAGTCTTAACTGATGGCTGCAATTTAAATTACATTTTCATTTTCAATTTTCTTTTTATTTGAAATATTTTTACCCATAAATTCCTTTTCAATTGCATTTACAGGACAAGCTTTTATACACTCATCGCATCTAATGCATTCAGGGGAGTTTGGAGTTTCCTTTGTATAAATGTCATATCCACAAGCCTTTTTACACTTTCCGCAGCTTATGCAACTATTATTAATTTGAAATTTGTAAAAACCTATTCCATTAAATAAAGCATAGAAAGCTCCAAGGGGACATAGAAATTTACAAAAGGGTCTAAATAAAAATATAGATAAAATTCCTATAAAAATAGCCAATGACAATTTCCAAATGAACAATCCGCCCAATGCATCCTTTAAAAGAGGATTGAGTCCTATTAACGGCAATCCGGCAAATAATGTGCCAGAAGGGCATATGTATTTGCAAAAAAGAGGATCGGACATTCCCAAAGCATCTTTAGTTAAAACAGGAAGTATAAAAACAAAGAGTATAAGAATTACATATTTTAAGTATTTTAAAATATTAGATACCTTACCGTGTTTTAGTTTTCTGGACTTTATTTTATAAACTAGGTCTTGGAAAAAACCAAAAGGACATAAGTATCCGCAATAGATCCTTCCCCCAATAACTCCAAATAACACAAGCAATCCCAGTATATAGTGGGATAAAGAAAAATTTTGGCTATTTGAAACGCTTTGGGCAGCGCCTATAGGACATGAACCCACAGCGCCTGGACAGGAATAGCAATTTAATACGGGAACGCACATTTTTTTGCTGGTTCCAGTGTAAATTGACCCTTCTAAAAATCCCTTTAAATTCCCGATAAAGGCTAAAGCTCCAAGGGTTTGAATTTTATTTCTCGTAGAAAATCTATTATCCAATTCCAATACACTCCAAGCAAATATTTATTGCTTTTTGAAAGACAACCATAACTTCGCCTCTAGAAATTCCGTTTATAACTAAGATTATACCTAAAAGAAAAATGATTTTATTTAAATGTTTTTTCATAATTACCTTCCAATAAATTATTATTCTTTGCTTTCATTTTTTTCTAATTCATTTAGATAGCGATAAATAGTAGCTTCACTTATATTTAAGTTGTTTTTTACTTCACTTACCGCATCTTTTAAAGAGAAAATTCCACGCTTTCTAAGTTCCGAGACTATAAAGATTCTTTCTCGTTTCTTAAGTTTATTAGTATCCAAATTGCTTCTTTTTATTATGGAGTTTATAGTTTCGGAAATTAATTCTTCCACATTTGTACTTACGATTTCTGTATCTTGATTTATAGATAAATCGTCTATCCTTTCAAAACTAAATCCTTTTATCAATTCATCAGGATGACATAAACTCATTATGGCATCGCTAATATCTTTGAACTTAGAATCATCAAAAGTAAGGCATAAAAGTCCAACTAAACGTCCCATATCCTTTATATATATAGTAGAACTTCTTAGAATTTTATTTTTCATGGAAACTGAATAATAGTTGACATCATAATCTTCGTTTTTATACCTTTCATTTGAAATGTATTCCATCATAAGGGGAGTTAAAGGTGAGCCGATTGTCCTATTGGTGACATGGCCATTGGAAATTGCAATTATTGAATCATCCCCCATACTCAAATCGTGTAGGGCTATCTCATAATTCGGTCCCAATACTAAACCTAAAAAGCTAACTAGTTTTATATAATGTTCTCTCAATTCTAAACGCAAGTAATCATCGCCTTCCAAATCAATACTGTAATTATTATAGCATAACATATTAATAAAAATGCAAAAACTCAAAAATTTCACTAAAAATAAGAAAATATTTGCAAATTTTATAGTGTAGTAAAATTGAATTATTGATAATAAACTTGCAATATTTTAATAAAAAGCTAACAAATTTTTAATGAATTGAAATAATGAGAAAAAACTTGCAAGATTTAAAGTCAAATGATATTATTATAAGGAAAGCGATTACAAATTTAAAGGAGGATACTATGACAGTAAAATATGTACCAGAACCGTTTAGAATTAAGATGGTAGAACCAATCAAAATGATGACTAGAGAGGAAAGAGAAGAGGCAATTAAACGAGCAAATTATAATATGTTTAGTTTAAAAAGCGAGGAAGTATACATAGACCTAACTACTGATTCAGGAACCAACGCTATGAGTACAGAGCAGTGGTCAGGAATGATGGTAGGAGACGAAGCCTATGCTGGAGGTTCTAGTTATTTTAAATTATTAGAAGCAGCAGAAGACATTTTTGGCTATGAGTTTTTCCAACCAGTTCACCAAGGTAGAGCTGCTGAGAAAGTTTTATTTCCAATTATTCTAGAAAAAGGAAAATTTGCAATTTCCAATATGTTCTTTGATACTACAAGAGCTCATGTGGAGTTGGCTGGCGCTAGGGCTATTGACTGTGTAGTCGAGGAAGCAAAGGACCCAGCTCTTAGATCTAAGTTCAAAGGAAATATGGACGTTAAGAAAATGGAAGAGATAATCCAAGAAAAGGGCGCTGAAAATATTGGTATGGTAGTTATGACTATCACTAATAACTCTGCGGGTGGACAACCTGTTTCCATGGAAAACTTAAGGGAAGTATCTGAAGTTTGTAAAAAATATGGAATTTTCTTTAATATTGACGCTGCAAGATATGCGGAAAATGCTTATTTTATAAAGCGTGACGAAGAAGGATATGAAAATAAGAGTATAAAAGAAATTGTAAGGGAAATGTTTAGTTACGCAGATTCATTTACAATGTCAGCTAAAAAGGATACAATTGTAAACATGGGCGGACTATTGGGAATTAAAGATGGCCAGTCAGATTTAATTCTTCCTGTAAAGGCTAACTGTATTTCTTTTGAAGGTTTTACAACTTATGGGGGACTTAATGGTAGAGATCTAGAAGCTTTAGCAATAGGACTTTACGAAGGAACTGATGAAAACTATTTAGCTTACAGAATTGGACAAATGGAATATCTAGCTGGTAGATTAGACGAAGCTGGAATAGCATATCAATCTCCAGTTGGTGGACATGGAGTTTTTGTAGATGCTAGAGCTATGTTTCCAAATATTCCATATTACGAATTCCCAGGACAAGTTCTAGGAATTGAGCTTTACAAAGAAGCGGGAATTAGAACCTCTGAAATTGGATCGTATATGCTAGGAAATGACCCTGATACAGGAGAACAGCTTGAAGCAGATTTTGACTTCACAAGATTAGCAATTCCAAGAAGAGTTTATACACAAGCTCATCTAGACATAATTGCAGATGCCCTTATAGCAATAAAAGAAAGAGCAGATGAAATTAAGAGGGGTTATAGAATAACTTGGGAACCACCAATCTTGAGACACTTCCAATCCAAACTAGAACCTATAGAAGACTAGTAAGAAAAATTAAAAAATTACACATGAGGTGAAAACATGAATGTAAATAACAACAGAGATGCTTTTAAAGACCGGTGGGGATTTATATTAGCCTGTGTTGGATCTTCAGTAGGAATGGGCAATATTTGGCTCTTTCCTACTAGAGTTTCCATGTATGGCGGAGGAACTTTTTTAATTCCTTATATTATATTCATTTTATTAATTGGATACACTGGTGTATTCAGTGAAATGGCATTAGGTAGAGCAAATAAAAGTGGACCAATTGGAGCTTTTGGTAATGCCTTTGCATATAAAGGAATGAATAGGGGTACGGGAAAAATTTTCGGATATGTTCCTACGATAGCAAGTTTATTATTGGCAATTGGTTATACAGTTGTAGTAAGTTGGATTTTAAGATATACCGTTGGAGCATTTACTGGCTGGACCTTGGGAATGGAATCCATTGATGAATTTGGCGCTACTTTTGGACAAATGGCATCTTCATTTGGAAATACTATGTGGGTAATAATTTCTATTGCATTAGTATTTTTCGTAATGAATGCTGGAATTGCCAATGGAATTGAAAAAGTAAATAAAGTTATGATGCCATTATTCTTTGTTATGTTTATAGGACTTGCAATTTACATTTCCACACTGGATGGGGCTTCTGATGGTTACAAATATATGTTCACATTTGACCCACTAGGATGGGCAGATCCAAAGCTATGGATTTTTGCTTTGGGACAAGCTTTTTTCTCCCTATCATTAGGGGGTTCTGGAACTGTAATCTATGGTTCTTATTTAAGCGATAAAGAAAACATAATGGGAAATGCAATTTTAGTTTCTGTATTTGACACTTTTGCTGCTATAGTAGCAGCTTTGGTAATAATACCAGCGATGGCAACAACAGGAAGCCAATTATCAGATGGTGGACCAGGACTTTTATTTATCCACCTTCCAAATTTGTTTAAAAATATGCCAGGCGGTCCAGTTATTACTATTGTATTCTTTGTTGCAGTATTGTTTGCAGGAATTACATCTTTAGTTAACCTGTTTGAAACTTCAATAGCTGCATTACAAGATGAATTGAACTTTACAAGAACTAAAGCAACTCTTACCATTGGACTTATTGCTACAGTGGTAAGTTTGGGAATCCAAGGAATAATTGGGGAGTGGATGGATATGGTTTCTATTTATATTAACCCATTAGGCGCCGTATTGGCGGCAGTAATGTTATACTGGATATTTGGAACTGAATATGCCAAGAATGAATTGGAAAAAGGCAAAGTTGGAAGGATAGGCGGATGGTTTGAACCATTGACGAAATACGTTTTCGTTGGAGTTTCAATTGTAGTTTTTGTCGCTGGAATTTTACTAGGCGGACTATAAAAATATATAATAAAATTAAAACTTTTTGTTTTATTTGCCCTCTAAATCTTGAAAGAGATTAGAGGGTTTTTTTAATGAAAAATTATTACTAGAATAATTTATTACAACTGCAATTAACCCGTTTATTTAAATTCCAATAAATATTGATATATTTTCAACTATGTACTACAATCAAATTAAGTTATTAAGTATTTATAATTAATAAGTCTTTACTTAATTGTTATTTTACTTGGGGGAGATGTCATGAACACAAAACTTGAAAATTATGTAGGTTTGCTAGATTTTGTAAGTCTATCGATTGGACCCGACTACGAATTGTCGCTGATTGATACTGCTAATGGGGAAAACAAAATAATTGCAATGAAATATGGGAACATTAGTGGTAGACATGTAGGTCAAAAGATTGAACCTATAATAGAAGAGGTTATAGAGAACAAAGAATATGAGACATCAGATTATATTGTAAATAGAACTGCTATTGGAGCCAATGGAAAAGTTCTAAGGGCTTCTATGTATTTTATAAAAGATGAATCAAAAAAACTAATCGGAATTTTGTGTATAAATTTTGATGACTCTAGATTCCATGAATTAGGCAATACCCTTTTGCAGCTATGTCATCCAGAAGGATACCTTGAAGATGTTTTAAATGCGAAAGCTGCTATTGAAAAAGGAGAATCAACTCCAAAATTCAGAGGTGCTAGGGAAGAAAAGAGAACTCTTGAACAAACTGTAGAAGACATTATAGATAGCGAATTTGAAGATATAAAAATACCATTAGGAAGACTAACTCAAGAAGAGAAGATCTCTGTTGTGAAGAATTTAGACAATAAAGGGGTATTTATGATAAAAGGAGCAGTTGGTATTTTGGTAAAAAGGTTAGATGTTTCCCAAGCAAGTCTTTATAGATATATAACAATAGCAAGAGAAGAAAAACCTGATTCCAATAAAAAATAATAAAATTTAAAACCGCTGTTTAATATTTATGGAAAAAAACAATTTTATTAGAAGATTTCTAATTTTATTCTTAGGAATTTATTTATTTGCATTGGGCTTAACTTTTATCATATACTGCGGTCTGGGGATGGACTCTTGGAATGTATTTCACGACGGATTGGCAAATTTGTTAGGAATCAAACTGGGATATGCATCTGTTTTAGTATCTCTAATGATGATGGGAGTTGCCATGATTTTTGGAGAACCTCTGGGGATTGGCACTATAATAAACGGTATTTCTGTGGGAATATTTGTGCAGTGGCATATAGATTCAGGATTATTTAAAATGCAAACCAACTTGTTTATGGGGCTTTTATATCTCTTCATAGGTATGGTAATAATTGGATTTGCAAGTTATTTATATATGAAACAGGGATTTGGTTCTGGACCAAGGGACTCCTTCAATTTAGCCCTATCTAAAAAAATTGGAATTAAAACTGGACACGCTAAATCATTAGTAGAAGTTTTTGCTGTCATATTAGGAATTCTTTTAGGAGGAGACTTTGGATTAGCCACTGTATTAGGAGCTATTTTTACTGGAATCATTATCCAATTTGTTTTTGATTTGATGAAATTTGAACCAAAAGATGTAAAACATCAAAGTTTTGCAGAAACTATAATAGAATTGTCAAAAAAACAAAATAACGGTTCACAATTCAAATGAGAATATAGAACCGTTTATGTTTTATAATCAGCTTACTGTTGAGTTTTTTAATAAAAATGCCAGCTTTAAAATTAGATATCCATTGTACTCCCTTGGATTGTATCCAGTAAGCTCGTGTAATCTGTTCAACCTATATTGAACAGTATTTTTATGCATAAATAACTCTTCGGAAATATTTTTTATACTCCCATTACTTTGACCATAGACAGTTAATAAATTTTGATAGAAAGTTATCTCCTTTTCATTGAGATTTCTTAGAATTTTACTTGAGAATTTCGCCCTATTATTTACTGAAATATCCGTAAGGAGTATTCCCAAATCCATTTCGTCATAAAATAAAATTCCATCATCGGTATTTTCATATTTTTTCAACCAGTTATAGGCTGATACACCTTGATTGAACTTTCCATAGGAATCATTTAAATCAACAAATTCATCTGAAACTCCAAATTTAATGTCTAGTTTAAGGACCTCGTTACAATTTTTTATAATCTCTTTGAGGTATCGAACAACTGATTGTTTGCTTTTATCTGAAAACAAAATTACCAAATCTTGGTAGACAAAGGAATACATAATATCTTTATCGTTATAAAAATGGGAATCTAATATATTGAGAATTTTTTCAATATCTTCGCTGTTTAAATATGTTGATATTGGCTTTGAAACTGCAAACATCTTTGACTTATTTTCATTTGTGACATTTATTAAATTGTTATCTTCAAATCTGTTATAAATAATTCCTTCTAAAAAATTTCTGTAATTATCTCGACGCCTTATTTCATTTTCCTTTATCCAATCTTCCTTTAATAGAATTTCAGTCATCTTTTTTATTATAGTTCCATAGGGCGTAACTTCTTCGCTATTGCCAGTAATACCAATGACACCCACTATTACTTGCTCAAACTCCACAGGAATGTTTATCCCTTTCTTTGCACCTCTATATTGATTGTCGTATTCAATAATTATTGTTTTTTCCCGCTTTACACATTCTCTTGCCGCTTCGTGGAATGTATTTATACGATCTAAATCCGTAGATGCTATAATAATTCCATTTTTGTCCATGAAATTAAGATCTTGTTTAATAATTCCTTTAATATTGGTAACAATTTGATGTGCTAAATTTCTTGAAATCTCCATTGATGATCACCTAAATACATTGTTACACAAGACAATAAAAAAAGCAATATAACGATTTCAATATGTTTTGTATGACATAGAATGACTAAATGATTTTAATTATAATAAATATAATTATTGTAATAGGGAGTAAAAATGAAAAAAATAAATATATTAATAGCTTCGGATTCATTTAAAGGATCTCTTTCTTCATTAGAGGTTGCAAGTAGCATGGAAAAGGGATTTTTAAAGACAGGTTATGATCTAAATATAATAAAAATCCCTATTGCCGATGGTGGTGAGGGGACAGTGCAAGCAGTCACGAAGGCAATTGGAGGAGAAATAAAAGAATTTGAAGTTAATGATGTTTTTGGAAATCCTACAGGAGCACATTTAGGTGTTATAAATGACGAAAGTGTAATATTGGAAACAGCATCACCATTGGGGCTTGATAAATTGGAAGAAAATGAGCTCAATCCTATGTATGCAAGTAGTTTTGGTTTAGGACAAATGATATTGAATGCTTTAGATTTAGGAGCAAAAAAAATTTATATTGGTCTTGGAGGCTCGGCTATAAACGATGGAGGAGCTGGGTTGGCTAAAGCATTAGGAGCTAAGTTACTTGATTCTGAAGGAAATCCAATCTGTGAAGGTGCTAGAGGTCTTAAGAATTTAAAATCGATAATTATTGAAGATTTGGATCCAAGATTGAAAGAAGTAGAAGTATTTTTGTTATCTGATGTAACAAATCCTCTATGTGGAAAAGAGGGTGCAACTTATATCTATGGTCCTCAAAAAGGCATTAAAGAGGATCAATTAGAAATTATTGATAAATGGATGAAAAATTACGGAGAGTTATTAGAAAATTCCTTTCAAATAAAAATACTTGAAGCCAAAGGGAGTGGTGCTGCTGGTGGATTGGGTGCTTGCTTACAAGCTTTTTGTAAAGGCAAAATGACTCAAGGGATTGATAAGATTCTAGAGATGGTAGGAATAGAAAAAATATTAAAAGATATGGATATAGTATTCACTGGGGAGGGGAGAATGGACGGTCAGTCTGTATTTGGAAAAGCTCCGATAGGCGTTGCAAAGTTTGCTAAAAAATTCAATTTACCCGTAGTTGCCATTGTTGGATCAGCAGATAAATCGGTGATTGACGTTTACGATAAAGGAATAGATTTGGTTTTAGATATTATTAATGAGCCAATGAATTTAGAGGATGCTATTAAAAATGCAAGTATATTAATTGAACGTCAATCACGAGCGGCATTACAACACTATATTATCTGGAAAAAATTATTTAAATGATGTATGCACAATATAAGGTTTTTTATGTGGTGGGAAAAATTCTAATTCATACTCATAAAATAATATTTTTCGGTGTTTAATATGTGAGATTCTAATAAATTTTTGGCTTGAGATAAGTCACCTTGTATAAAAAAATCTATTAATTGAATGTGTTCTAATGCACCGCCTATTACTCTTTCTTTATTGTAATAGTCCAAAGTCCTGACTCTCTGGAATTGGTCCTGTAATTTATTCATTACATCTGACATATACTCATTTTCACAGCATGAGTTTAAGTAATAATGAAATTCATAATCCAGTTCATTTAAATTTTTGATATCTTCTTTTTCTATGGAAGTTGAAGATTTATCTTTAAAATCATAAAGAGTTTCGGGATCTAAATTTTCCCACGATAATTCTAAAATAATTGGCTCGAAATATTTTCTCATTTGAAATAATTCTTTAGACTTTTTGACGTCAATTGTAGTTACAAAAATACCTTTATTTGGCTTAATTATAACGAAGTTTTCATTTGCCAATTGATTTACAG